>NZ_JBHVEU010000350.1:0-9244 GCF_042802075.1 Kitasatospora sp. NPDC057518 | reverse complement strand
CGGCGGCCCCACGTCCGTCGTCAGGCGGTGGCGCCCTGACGGCGGGCGAGGGCGTCGGAGGCCTTGGCGGTGGCGTAGAGGGAGACGCCGAGGGCCAGCACGAGGGCGGCGCCGGCCGCGAAGACGGTGCCGGAGGAGACGGCCTTGGCGTCCGCGGCCTCGGCGCGCGCCGATCCGGTGATGAACGGGACGACCGCGAGGACGGCGACGCCGAGGGCGACCTCTCCCCACACGACCTTCGGGAAGTGCCGCAGCGTGAGGTGGAGGAGGGAGGAGGTGTCGTCGGCGCGCCGGGCGTGGGCGATGCGGGGCATCAGCCAGAACTGGTTGAAGGCGCCGGCGGTGACGAGGCCGAGGACGAGGAGGACCTTGACGAGCAGGGCGAGGCCGTAGCCGGTGGTCCACAGCTGGGAGACCGCGCCGACGTGCTTCCAGCTGAGCCAGAGGCCGGAGACGGTGACGGCGGCGACGCAGACCATGGCGACCAGGCTGAAGCGGCGCCACAGGTCCGCCCACAGCAGGCCGGCGCCCGTGCCGAGCCGGCCGCGGGTGCCGGCGAGGGCGACGAGCAGGGCGAGGCCGCCGAGCCAGACGGTGCCCGAGACGATGTGCGCCTGGTCGAGGAGGAGGTCGAGCCAGCGGTCGAGTCCGGCGGGGGTGGTGGTCGGGACGGCGGCGATCAGGGTGACGGCGAGGGCGGCCGGCAGCGCGGTGAGCGCTATCGCGTCGACGTGGCGGCGTACGGCCGGGACGAACAGGGCGGCCAGCAGGACGGCCGTCACGGCCAGGACGGCGTTCTGGACGAGGTGGACGGTGCCCTGGGCGATCCAGGCGCCCTTGGCGGCCGGGGCCTGGAGGTAGTCCCAGAGCCTGCCGGGGGCGAGGGCGTCACCGAAGGGCATGCCCTCGCCGGCGCGGGCGAGGCGGGCGGCGAGCTGGAAGTAGCCGGCGACCAGGAGGACCACGCCGGACACGGCCAGACAGGTCGCGGCCCTGGCGCGCAGGACCCTGGAGTCGTCGGGGTCCGCGCCGCGCAGGGCGGGGCGGACGGTGGTGGCGTAGGTGACGGTGGTGCCGATGGCCGCGCTGAGGCCGAGGAAGTAGCCGGCCTTGGTGAGGACGCGCCACAGCGGGGGCAGGACGTACGGGGTGGCGGTGGCGGCGAGCGAGGCAGCGTGCATGGGGGAGTCTCACGTGGTGGTGGGTGGATGCGGAGCAGGGTGGTGCGCCGGAGGACGGGCGGGGTGGCACCCGCCCTCCGGCACCGCCGACGGGCTGTCAGGCTCCGGCGGCGACGGCGTCGGGTGCCGTGGCGGCCCTGGCGGTGAGGGCGCGGCCGTAGCGGCGCAGCAGGAGGACCGCGGTGGTGGCGAGGCCGATCAGCAGGCCGAACCAGAGGCCGCGGGTCTCGCCGCCGAGGGGGTAGGCGAGGAGCCAGGAGGCGGGCAGGCCGACGGCCCAGTAGCCGACGAGGGTGATGCGGAAGCCGCTCCTGGTGTCGTCGAGGCCGCGCAGCAGGCCGACGCCGATGTTCTGGGCGCAGTCGAAGAACTGCAGGACGGCGACGACGACGAGCAGGCCGGTGGCGATCTCCAGGCCCTGCTGGTCGGTGGGCGCGTTCGGGTCGAAGTAGGGGCGCAGGACGAGGTCCGGGAGCGCGAGGTAGAGGGTGCCGACGACCGTCATCACCACGGCGCCGCAGGCGAGCGCGGTGTTCTTGATGCGGCGGGCGGCGGCGTACTCGCCGAGGGCGAGTTCGCGGCTGACGTTGATGGACGCGGCGTGCGAGAGGCCGACGGCGACCTGGAAGACGATGTAGATCAGCTGGTTGACGGCGGTGTGGGCGGCGAGCGCGGCGGGGCCGAAGCTGCCGGCGAGCAGCGCGGTGACGGAGAAGAACCCGGCCTCGGAGCCGTAGGTGGCGGCGATCGGCGTGCCGAGGCCGAGCAGGCGGCGGACGGTCGCGGCGTCGGCGCGCCAGAAGTCCAGGCTCAGCAGCGGTGCCAGCCGGTCGTCGCGGCGGGCGGAGGCGTAGAGGGCGAGGAAGGACAGCAGGTAGACGCTGCTGGTGGCGACGCCGATGCCGGTGAGGCCGAGCCGGGGCAGGCCCCAGGTGCCGTGGATGAAGGCCCAGTTGAGGGCGGCGTTGACGGCGACGGAGGCGAGGGTGATCCGCAGCAGCGCCTGGGGGCGGCGCATGCCGACGGTGAACTGGCGGATCGCCTGGAACCAGAGGCAGGGTACGAGGCCGGGGGCGAGGGCGGCGAGCATGCCCTGGGCGCGGTGGGCGACCTCCGCGTCCTGGCCGAGCCAGGTGGCGGCCTGGCCGATGAGGACCATCAGGACGGCGCCGGCCAGCCCGGCGAGGGTGGCGACGGCCATCGCGGCCCGCACCAGGCCCCGGACTTCCTGGTCGGCGGCGTCGGTGTCGGCGTCGGCGGCGGTTCCAGCGGGCTCGGCGGTTCCGGCGCGTTCGGCCCGGGCCGCCGCGGCCGCCACCTGGTTGCCGACGGAGGTGACCAGCCCGACGCCCATGGTGCGGAGCTGATTGAAGATCACCAGGGCGAGGCCGCCGGCCGCGAGGGCCTCGGTGCCCAGGACGCCCATCATGATCGTGTCGGTGGTGGTGAGGGCGACCTGGGCGAGCTGGGTGAGGGCGAGCGGTACGGCGAGGGCGGCGAGCGCGCGGCTGTCGCGCGCCAGGGTGGTCAGCTGCTGCATGGTGGGTGTCACGTCTCTGGGTGTCACGTCTCTGGGGGTGTCAGGGCCTGCGGAGTTTGGCGAGGGATTCGTCGATGCCGGTCTCGACGGCCTCGTCGAGGAGGTCGCGGGCCGTCATCCAGTCGTCGTTGAAGACGGTGTCCAGGTACTTCTCCCCGCCGTCGTTGATGAACGCGACCATAACGGCGTCCGGCGGCAGGGTCGTCAGGCGGGTCAGGGCGTCGTGGACGACGCCGCCGGCGGAGCCGCCGATGAGCAGCCCGGTGCGGCGGGCCACGACGCGGGCGGTGGCGAAGGCCTCGATGTCGCCGACCTTGACGCCCTCGTCGATGAGGTCGTAGTCGACGAGCAGGCCGATGGTGGCGCCCTCGGGGGTGCCGGTGCCGGACTGGTAGTAGTCGTGGGCGGGCGGGCCGAAGGCGATGGAGCCCTTCGGCTCGACGCCGACGACCGTCACGTCCGGCACGTACGCCTTGAGCTCGCGGGCGGTGCCGCACAGCCCGCCGCCGGTGCCGACGGCGCCGACCAGCACGTCGACCCGGTTGTCCAGGGCCTGGGCGATCTCCCGGCCGACCGCGTGGTAACCGACCGCGTTGCTGGGGTTGTTGTGCTGCTCGGTGAAGAAGGTGTTGTCCTTGCCGCGGGCCATCTCCTCGGCGAGCTCCTCGCGGGCGGCGGTGTGCAGCTCCTCGCCGTCGGTGTCCGCGTCGACGTACACCAGCTCGGTGCCCATCGCCTTCATGCCGCGCAGCTTGTCGGCGGCGGCGTGGTTGTCGACGACGGCGGTGAAGCGGTAGCCGCGTTCGGCGGCGACCACGGCCAGCCCGAGGCCGGTGTTGCCGGAGGTGGACTCGATGATGTGGCCGCCCTCGCGCAGCTGTCCGCGCTCCTCGGCGTCGAGGACCATCTGCCGGGCCATGCGGATCTTGGCGCTGCCGGTGGGGTTGAACATCTCCAGTTTGAGGAGCAGCCGGGCGCCGTTGTCGGCGCGGGCGAGTTCGAACAGCGGGGTGTAGCCGATGAGGTCGGAGATCCGGGTGACCACCGGCGGGCGGTGCAGGGCGTCGGTCATGGCGGGGGGCTTTCTGGTGAGCGCGGTGGGCGGCGTCGGATCAGTGGGATCAGAGGGCGGGGCGGCGGTCGAGGCGCCAGCGCGGTCCGCCGTCCTCGTGCTGGACGACGACCTTGGCCGGCAGGGGGAGGTCGTGGAAGGGGGACTCGTTGGAGTCCATCTGGTAGCCGGCGGTGTTGGGGTAGACGAGGAGGTCGCCGACCCGGGGCCGGGCGGGGAAGGGGATCTTGCGCCAGGTCAGGAGGTCGGAGTCGAGGCAGCTGGCGCCGCCGACGCACGCCCGGTACTCCTCGGCCGCCTGGCCGGGAGAGCGGGGCAGGAGTACGGGCTCGGGCAGGTACTCGCTGTTGAACCACTGCTCGGACAGGCTCAGGCTGGTGCCGTCGACGGTGACGATGCCGTATCCGGCCCGGTCCTTGACGCCCTGGACGACGAAGACGGAGGAGCCGGCCCGGTCGAGCAGCGCGCGTCCGGGTTCCAGCAGCAGCGTCACGCCGGCCTCCCGCAGCCGCTCGGCCAGGTCGGGCCCCTGCCCGCCCGGGCGGCCGGTGAGGATCGAGCGCAGCGCGTCGGCCCCGGCGACGGGGGAGTGGTAGGGGTAGAAGTCGCCCGTGGTGAACGTCCGGTCGCCGTGGTAGTGCCCGGGCTCCTGCTGGGCGAGGAACAGCTCCCAGGCGTCGGCGGGCACGTAGTCGACGGCGAAGCCGCCGCCGATGCTGATCCGGTCCGCCGGCAGGCCCATCGTCCGGGCCTTGAGGCACAGGTCGACGAGTTCGCCCGCGAGGTCGGTGCGCGGCCGCACCTCGTAGCCGGACAGGTGGAAGCTGAAGCCCTCCATCCGGACCCGCCCACCGGCCGCGGCGCAGCGCAGCAGCGCGGCGTCCAGCTGGTCGTCGTCGAGGCCGAAGCGGCTGCGGGGCTGGGCGGGCGGGTGACGGCGCAGCAGGAGGCGGACGGGCCGGGGGACGTCCAGGTGCAGGACGCGCTCCAGTTCGTCGAGGGCGTCGACGGCGATCAGCGCGCCCTGGAGGGCCGCGATGCGCAGCAGGGCCTCGGACTTGGCGGGGCCGGTGACGACGAGGTCCTCGCCGCGCACGCCGTGGCCGAGCGCCTCGCGCAGCTCGCCGAGCGAGGCGACGTCGACCCCGGCCCCGGTGGCGGCGCAGCGTTCGACGAACGCGGCGGCCTTGTTGGCCTTCTTGGCGTAGTAGACCCGCCCGTCCACGCCGGTGTCGGCGAGGACGGCGCGGAACGCGGCGAGGTTGGCGTCGAAGCGCTCGGGCAGCAGGTAGTGGAACCCTCCGCCGAGGCCGTGGGCGAGTTCGTGGAGCAGGCCGCTCGCGTGGAGGCGCTCGGCGAGGGGGTCGGGGTGGGTGGGCAGGGTCAGCGCCACAGGTCCACCTCGGTGCCCAGGCCCTGGTCGGCGGCGAGTTGGGCGAAGCGGTGGCCGAGCGCGATGTCGGTGACGACCAGGCCGCTGTTGTAGGCGAAGATCCGCTGGTCGGGTGCGGTACGGGCGTTGGAGGCGCCGGAGATGGCGGCGGGCAGTTCCAGGTCGACGGCGGGCAGGGTGCCGTCGGCGTCGGCCATGTCGGTACCGGTGACGCGCATCTGGGCCTCGCTGGTGGCGATCACCCGGTCCGCGCGGTGCAGCGTGGACGGGGCGAGGCCGTGGCCGACGAGGATCGCGGTCGCGCCGGGCTTCAGCCAGTCGGCCTCGACGGCGGCGGGGGTGTGGCCGCCGGCGGTGGCGACGATGACGTCCGCGTCCCGGGCGGCCGCTTCGAGGTCGGTGACCAACTCCAGCTCGCGGCCGGGGAAGTGGCGCTCCAGCTCCTGGCGGACGGCGGCGATGCCGTCGGGGTGGGTGCCGGAGAGCAGCAGGCGCTTCAGCCCGGGCAGCGTGGTGAGCAGGAACGGCAGCGCGAGGCGGCCCTGGGTGCCGGTGCCGATCACCAGCGCGGTGGCGGCGTCGGGGGAGGCGCACTCGCGGGCCAGCAGGGCGGAGACGGCCGGGGTGCGCAGCGAGCCGATGCGGGAGCAGTCCATCATGGCGACCGGCAGGCCGGTGACGTCGTCGTAGACGGTCAGCGTCGTGTAGTAGTGCTGCTCGTCGCGGCCCTTGTCCAGGCCGTGCTTGTACGAGGTCTTGAACGCGACGACGTTGCGCACCCCGTCGCGGCCGAGCATGGCGTAGGAGACGGAGTGGCCGTCGGCGGGCTGGACGGTGAGCTTGCGGGGGTTGTCGGACCGGCCGGCGGCCAGGGTGCGGTAGGCCTGTTCGACGGTGTCGACGACGTCGGCCAGGGTGATGTCCAGGCCGGCGAGGTCGCTGGTGGAGAGTACGCGCAGGGTGGTGTCGTCCCGGTCCACGCGGGTGCCCTTTCGGTTCGGTGAGGCGGCGTCTGGAAAGCAGGGGGGGAGAGCGGGCGGTCAGGAGGCCCAGGCGGTGAGGGCGGCCTGGCCGTAGCCGTGCTCGTCGTGCTCGGCGAGCGGGCGGGTGGGGCGGTCCTCGACCCGGACGGAGGCGCGCTTGAGCCAGCGGTCGGTGCCGTCGTAGCGGGCCCGGAAGGGGACGCGGCCGTGGACGACGAGGTCGTTGTCGACGACCAGGACGTCGCCCGGCTCCAGGCTCACCGCGACGGACACCCGGGCCAGCTCCTCGCCCAGGCGCTCGTAGGCGCCGCGCCAGGCCTGGTCCGTCCCCTCCAGCGGGGTGTAGGCGGGGTCGTAGCGCATGGTCAGGCCGTCGGGGGAGTCGAAGAGGGTGGGTACCGGGGCGGGCCGTCCGGGGAACTGCTGGGCCTGCTCGTAGGCGTCGTCGGGCAGGATCGGCGCGACGGGGCGCTTCAGCTGGTCCAGGTCGGCCTGGGCGAGCGTGGTCAGCCGTACGCCGGCCGCGGTGGTGGCGATCCGGTCGTGGTTGCGCATGCAGCAGAGCAGCAGCAGGTGGGCGCGGCCGGGGTGGAAGGCGTCCTCGGTGTGCGGGGTGAGCAGGACGGAGCTGGAGGCGCCGGTCTGCTCGCTCTCGTGGCCGGGCGAGGGCACGATGTTGTGCACGAACCGGCCGTCCTGCTGGCCGTCCCAGGCGATCGGGGTGCCCATCAGGGCGGAGACCAGCAGCAGCGTCACGTCCCACAGCGCGCCGGCGTCGCCGACGGTCGACCAGTGGCCGGGGGTGGGGCCGAGTTCGGTGTCGTCGGGGCGCAGGCCGCGCAGCACGAACAGGCCGTCGGCGGTGTCCACCGGGCGCAGCGCGTGCCGGAGTTCCGCGCTGAGCCGGGTGCGTGTCGCGGGCAGGTCGGCCAGCAGGTCGGGGCTGGTCGCGGAGCCGTGGCGGGCCAGCAACTCGGCGGCGGTGTCGGTCAGTTCCTGGGCGGTGGCGGTGTCGAGGCGGCGTACCGGGGCAGGGCAGGTGGGCACGGCGGGACCTTCCGGGGGCGGGACGGGAGAGGGCGTGCGAGCACGCGGCATCACCGCACCGGTGTGGGACGGGCGGGAGCAGCGCGTGGGGCGTGGGTCCGGGGCGGCTCGAACGGCCGGACGACATGAACGTAACAACGACTTCGAAGTAAGGCAAGCCTTACCCAAATCGGATGTCTACATTTACGTAGTCTCGGCTTCCGGCGGCGGCGCACAGGCCGCTCAGGGTCAATTCTGCTGCTCACGCGGCGTTTTGGGAGCGAGGGGCGCACGGCCGGAACGAGGGTGCGCTCCGCCGGGCGGCTTGCGGGCGGCCTCGAACTTAGGGTAGGTAAGCCTAAGCAAATCGAGCGCAACCCGAAACGAGGAACGAACGTGCGCGTCACCCGACGACAGCTGCTGTGGGCCGGTGCCGGTATCGGGGCGGCCGGTGCGCTGGCCGCCTGCGGCAGCGGCACGGGCGGATCCAAGGACGCCGCACCGGCCGGTACGGCGTCCGCACAGCCCCGCGCCGGGGGAACGCTGAAGGTCGGCGCCCTCGGCAAGGCCTCGGCGATCACCCGTGACCCGCACGGCACCCAGGCCAACGAGAGCGACTACCTGATCATCAGCCTGCTCTACGACACCCTCGCGATACCCGGGGACACCGCCAACACCGTCCCGCGCCTGGCCGCCTCCTGGAAGCCATCGGAGGACCTGACGACCTGGCGCTTCACGATCGCCGACGGCGCCGTCTTCCACGACGGCACCCCCGTCACCGCCGACGACGTCGTCTGGTCGTTGCGGCGCCTGCGCGACACCCCGGCCGGCAAGAGCCGCCTGCCCGGCATCCAGCCCGAGGGCATCAGGGCCGAGGACCCGAAGACCGTCGTCCTGGTCTCCGACTACCCCAACGCGGACCTGCCGCTGCAGACCCGCCTCACCACCTTCGTCCTCAAGAAGGACACCAAGGACGACGCGATCGCCGGAGCCCCCGGCACCGGCCCGTTCAAGCTCGACTGGTACCGCGACGGCAACGCCCGCCTGGTGCGCAACGACCAGTGGTACGGCGGCAAGGTCCTCCTCGACGCCGTCGAGATCCGCCTCTTCGAGAGCCCCCAGGCCATGGCGAACGCCCTGCTCGCCGGGCAGATCGACGTCGCCTCCAACGTCGGCGCCGTCGCCGCCCGCACCGCCGAGGCCCGCAAGGACGTCCGGATCCTGCGCCGCCCCAACGACATGGCGATGCCGATCGTCATGCGCACCGCCGACGGCCCCTTCGCCGACCCCCGGGTGCGCGAGGCGCTGAAGCTGGCGGTCGACCGCGACGCGATGGTCAAGCAGGTCCTCTCCGGCTACGGCAGCGTCGCCAACGACATCCTCGGCACCGGCGACCCCGCCCTCGCCAAGGACATCCCCCAGCGCACCCGCGACCTCGCCAAGGCCAAGCAGCTCCTCGCGGACGCCGGATTCGACACCTCCCGGACCTACGACCTCATCACCACCGAGGACATCTCCGGCCTGGCCGAGTCCGCGACCCTGTTCGCCACCCAGGTCCGCGAGGCCGGCGTGAAGATCAACGTCGTCAAGCAGGACTCCAAGGTGTTCTGGGACGCCACCTGGCTCAAGGGCACGCTCTACACGACGTACTGGGGCACCAACGACTCGGTCGTCTTCTTCGCCTCCAAGACGATGCTCTCCGACGCCGGCCAGAACGAGTCCGGCTTCAAGGACCCCGCCTTCGACGAGGCCTACCGCACCGCCATGGGCACCGCCGACGCCGCCGCGCGCGGCACGCTGCTGCACCAGCTCCAGGAGATCGAGTTCGCCAGGTCCGGCTACCTGCTGTGGGGCATGGCCGACGGCATCGACCTCGCCGGCGCCGCCGTGCGCGACCTGCCCAAGCTCCCCGGCTACGGCCGCGTCCAGCTCGAGAAGACCTGGCTGTCCCGTTGACCACCCTTCAGCCGCACGGCGTCCCGGCCCGCATCCTCCCCGGTGCGGGCCGGGTCGCCCGGCAGGCCGCCCGGCGCCTGGCCATGCTCGTCG
>NZ_JBHVEU010000349.1:0-9291 GCF_042802075.1 Kitasatospora sp. NPDC057518 | reverse complement strand
AGCCCGGGGTCGACACCCCGGGCTCCCGCCGCGTCAGCCGCGGGTGCGGATCACGCCAGGTCGAAGCGGTCCGCGTTCATGACCTTGGCCCAGGCCGCGACGAAGTCCTCGACGAACTTCTCCTTGGCGTCGTCGCTCGCGTACACCTCGGCGACGGCCCGCAGTTCGGCGTTCGAGCCGAAGACCAGGTCGGCGCGGGTGCCGGTCCACTTCACCCGGCCGGACTCGTCCCGGCCCTCGAAGGTGTGCGCGTCCTCCGAGGTGGCCTTCCAACTGGTGCCCAGGTCCAGCAGGTTGACGAAGTAGTCGTTCGTCAGCACGCCCGGCGTCCCGGTGAGCACCCCGTGCGCGGACCCGCCGTGGTTGGCGCCCAGCACGCGCAGGCCGCCGACCAGCACGGTCAGCTCGGGGGCGCTGACGCCCAGCAGGTTGGCCTTGTCGAGCAGCAGGTACTCGGCCGGCAGCCGGTTGCCATTGCCGACCCAGTTGCGGAAGCCGTCCGCCTTGGGCTCCAGCGCGGCGAAGGACTCGGTGTCGGTCAGCTCCTGCGGCGCGTCCACCCGGCCGGGCTCGAACGGCACCTCGACGGCCAGGCCGGCCGCCTTCGCGGCCTGCTCGACGCCGACGCCGCCGGCCAGCACCACCAGGTCGGCGAGCGAGACCTGCTTCTCGCCGGCCTGCGCGTTGAACTCCCGCTGGACGCCCTCCAGGGCGCGCAGCACCGTCGCCAGCCGGTCGGGCTCGTTGACCTCCCAGCCGATCTGCGGCTGGAGCCGGATGCGGCCGCCGTTGGCGCCGCCGCGCTTGTCGCTGGAGCGGAACGAGGAGGCGGCCGCCCAGGCGGTGGAGACCAGCTCGGACACCGACAGGCCGGTGGCGGTGATCCGCCGCTTGAGGTCGGCGACGTCGGCCGCGCCGATCCGCTGGTACGTGACCTCCGGCAGCGGGTCCTGCCAGAGCAGGTGCTCGGCGGGGACCTCCGGGCCGAGGTAGCGGACGACCGGGCCCATGTCGCGGTGGGTCAGCTTGTACCAGGCACGGGCGAAGGCGTCGGCGAACTCCTCCGGGTTCTCCAGGAAGCGCCGGGAGATCGGCTCGTAGACCGGGTCGAAGCGCAGCGAGAGGTCGGTGGTGAGCATGTTCGGGGCGTGCCGCTTGCCCGGGACGTGCGCGTCCGGCACGGTGCCCTCGCCGCCGCCGTCCTTGGGCTTGTACTGCCAGGCGCCGGCCGGGCTCTTGGTGAGCTCCCACTCGTAGCCGAACAGCGTCTCGAAGAAGCTGTTGTCCCAGGTGATCGGGGTGGCCGTCCAGGTGACCTCCAGACCGCTGGTGATCGCGTCGGCGCCCACGCCGGTGCGGAAGCTGCTCTTCCAGCCGAGGCCCTGCTGCTCCATGGGGGCGGCCTCGGGGTCCGGGCCGACGTTGTCGGCCGGGCCGGCGCCGTGGGTCTTGCCGAAGGTGTGGCCGCCGGCGATCAGCGCGACGGTCTCCTCGTCGTTCATCGCCATCCGGTAGAAGGTCTCGCGGATGTCGCGGGCGGCGGCGAGCGGGTCGGGGTTGCCGTTGGGGCCCTCGGGGTTGACGTAGATCAGGCCCATCTGGACGGCGGCCAGCGGGTTCTCCAGCTGGCGGTCGCCGGTGTAGCGCTCGTCGCCGAGCCAGGTGGTCTCGGGGCCCCAGTAGACGTCCTCGTCCGGCTCCCACTCGTCGACCCGGCCGCCGCCGAAGCCGAAGGTCCGGAAGCCCATGCCCTCCAGGGCCACGTTGCCGGACAGGATGATCAGGTCGGCCCAGGACAGGGCGCGCCCGTACTTCTTCTTCACCGGCCACAGCAGGCGGCGGGCCTTGTCCAGGCTGGCGTTGTCCGGCCAGCTGTTCAGCGGGGCGAAGCGCTGCTGGCCGCCGCCGGCGCCGCCGCGGCCGTCGCTGATCCGGTAGGTGCCGGCGCTGTGCCAGGCCATCCGGATGATGAAGGGGCCGTAGTAGCCGAAGTCGGCCGGCCACCAGTCCCGCGACGTGGTGAGGGCCTCCTGGATGTCCCGCTTGACGGCCGGGAGGTCGAGGGTCTTGAAGGCCTCGGCGTAGTCGAACTCCGCGCCGAGCGGATTGGCCACGGCGGGATTCTTCGCGAGGATCTTCAGATTGAGCCGTTCCGGCCACCACTGGCGGTTCCCGCCGCCCTGGGTGGGGTGCGGCGCGCGCCCGTGGTTCACCGGGCAGCCCTCCGCGTTCGCCTCTACGCCGGTTGCATCGTGGTTGTCAGACATGGGAATCCTTCCCTCACAAGGCGGATCACGGTGTCTTCATCTGCTACCTACGGCACCTACTGCTGCGGTCTGGCCTGGTGCGCCCCGTGGTGTTCCCGCTCGGCACCGCGCACGGCGGTGACGGGAGTGGTGCCGGGAGTCACGTGCTGCTGCTGTCCAGGCTAGCGCCGGAGCCGATCCTACGGTGGACGGAATCCAAGTCAAGAAAGACACCAAGCCCATATCCGATCGGGATCCGGAGGGCACCGGAAGCGCATTGGTAAACTCCGGTCCTCCCCATTACCTGAATAGGTGAACCGATATGAGTGACCTCCTGGAGCGGCTGCGCGGGCGCGGCTGGCGCCTCACCTCCCAGCGGCGTGTCGTGGCCGAGGTCCTGGACGGCGAGCACGTGCACCTGACCGCCGACGAGGTGCACGCCCGGGCCGCCGAGCGCCTCCCGGAGATCTCCCGGGCGACGGTCTACAACACGCTCGGCGAACTGGTCACCCTGGGCGAGGTCGTCGAGGTCGCCACCGACGGGCGCGCCAAGCGCTACGACCCGAACGCGCACCACCCGCACCAGCACCTGGTCTGCACCGGCTGCGGCGCCATCCGCGACGTCCACCCGCAGGGCGATCCGCTGGCCGACCTGCCGGCCGAGCAGCGCTTCGGGTTCGTCGTGGCGCAGGCGGAGGTCACCTACCGGGGGCTGTGCCCGGACTGCGCGGGCTGACCGCTCCGGCGGCCGGCCGTCCGCCCTGCCCGTACCCGCTGGCCGTACCCGCTGCCCGTACCCGCTGGCCCGCCGTGCAGCGATCGGGGGCCGGGATCGCTTAGGGTCGACCAATGGCGAAGTACTTCGACGTGCATCCAGAGTCCCCCCAGCCGCGCACCATCGGCTCCGTGGCCGCCGGCCTCCGTTCCGGGGACCTCATCGCGTACCCGACCGACTCCTGTTTCGCCCTGGGCTGCCAGCTGGACAACCGCGACGGCCTCGAACGGATCCGGTCGATCCGGCGCCTCGACGACCGCCACCACTTCACCCTCATGTGCATGGACTTCGCCCAACTGGGCCAGTTCGTCCACATCGACAACAACGTCTTCCGCGCGATCAAGGCCGCGACGCCGGGCAGCTACACCTTCATCCTCCCCGCCACCAAGGAGGTGCCGCGCCGCCTGCTGCACCCGAAGAAGAAGACGGTCGGCGTCAGGATCCCCGACCACGTCGTCACCAGGGCCCTGCTCGCCGAGCTCGGCGAGCCCCTGGTCTCCAGCACCCTGCTCCTCCCCGGCGAGGACGAGCCGATGACCCAGGGCTGGGAGATCAAGGAGCGGCTCGACCACCAACTGGACGCCGTGCTGGACTCCGGCGACTGCGGCACGGTGCCGACGACGGTCGTCGACTTCTCCAGCGGCGAGGCGGAGATCACCCGGCGCGGGGCCGGCGACCCCGAGCGCTTCGAGTGACGCACCGGGCGCACCGGGCACACCGGACGCATCCGGAGGGCGGTCTCAACCCCACTGGACCCACAGTGACTTGAGCCCGTTCTGGAAGTTGGAGACCAGCCGCCGCGGCGGCCGCCCCGGCACGAGCCCGAGCCCCGGCAGCCGCTCGACCAGGCAGCGCAGGGCCGACCTCAGCTGCAGGCGGGCGAGTTGGGCACCGAGGCAGAAGTGCGGACCGTACCCGAAACTCACGTGGTCGTTCGGGCTACGGGTGACGTCGAAGCGGTCCGGGTCGGGGAACACCGCCCCGTCCCGGTTCGCGGAGGCGTGGTAGACCACCACCTTGTCGCCCCGCCGGATCGCCCGGCCGCCCAGCTCCACGTCCCGCGTCGCGGTGCGGCGGAAGTCCATGACGGGCGGCCACCAGCGCAGCATCTCCTCGACGGCGGTGGGGACCAACTCCGGTCTCTCGCATAGCAGTTCGTACTGCTCCGGATGGCTCAGCAGGGCGTACAGGCCGCCCGGCAGGCCGTTGCGGACGGTCTCGTTCCCGGCGACGGCGAAGAGGAAGAACATCGTCTCGAACTCCTCGACCGTCAGCCCCGCTTCGAGCGTCCGGGAGAGCAGGCCGCCCGGCGCGGGCCGCCGGGCCAGGCCGTGGGCGTAGGCGAACATGTCCGCCAGGGCGGCGCGGGAACGGGGGTTGACCGGGCGGCCGTCCGGACCGGTCCGAGTGGTCGGACGGCGGGCGAGCGCGGCACGGCCGAGTTCGGTGAGCGCGGCCGGCTCGGCGGTGCCGGAGTGGGCGTAGTCGGCGTCCTGGTAGCCGATCACCCGGTTCGCCCAGTCCAGCAGCAACCCCCGGTCCTGCTCCGGCACACCCATCACCCGGGCCAGCGTCCACACCGGCAGGTCGGCGGCGAGCCGCACGAAGTCCGCACGACCGGCCGGACGCACCTCCTCCACCAGCTCCCGCACCCGCCCGTCCACCGCCCCGGCCAGCTCCGCCAGGGCGCGCGGGGTGAACGCCCCGGCGACGATCCGGCGCAGCCGGGAGTGGTCGGGCGGGTCCTGGTTGAGCATCATCGCCCGCGCGAACGCCAGGTCCGCCGGGGAGTCGGGGTCACGGATCTGCGTCGCCCCCAGGTGCGAGGAGAACAGCTCGGGACTGCGCAGCACGTGCTTCACGTCCGCGTGCCGCAGCACCGCCCAGTACCCCGGCCCGCCCGGCCACCCGCCGACGGGGGGCTCCTCGACCCAGCAGACGGGGGCGAACTCACGGAGTTCCCGCAGGAGTTCGTACGGCACGCCGTGCGCGTAGGCGTCCGGGAGGAAGAGCTGGTTCACGCGCGCCTGATCGAGGGCCATACCGACGGACGGTACGTCACACCACCGGCGGCCGAAACGGCTTCGGCACGAGGAACGGAAGCGGCTGGTCAGGGCCTTCTATCCCGTGGCACCAGCCGTGTACGCCCCGCTAGACTCCGCCCGCTCGATCACATGTGCGCTTTCCGTGCGCACGACCTGTCCAAGGTGGGGGGAGTAGATGAACGTGCTGCCGATCGGCAGACAAGTACGACGAAAGCGAGGGAGAGGAGGCCGCGCAGCCGCCTCCGGAGCCCTCCTGTTGACCGTCCTGGCCTCACTGATGGGCCAGGCCGCCCCGGCCCAGGCCGTGGGAGCCGCACCGACGGCCGCCACCGCCTCGCCGCAGGCGGGCGCCCCGGCGGACCCGGGCGTCAAGCCGGACCCGACCTCGACTCCGGCCGCGGCTCCGAACCCGGCCGCGGGCGAGGGCAGCGCAGCCGCCGCCGCACCGGACCGGAAGGCCGACCAGGAGGCCCTCGCCCAGCAGCTGCGGCAGGCCGACCCGAGCGGCCCGTGCCCGGCGGCGCTGCAGCCCAACACCGTGGCGAGCTGCACCGTCGACCAGAGCGGGACCGCCACCTTCGGCATCGACCTGCCACAGCAGAAGGACCTGCTGCTCGTACAGATCGCCGCCGCCCAGGGATCCCTGATCCCGTCCGTGGTCGCCCCCGACGGCACCGCCGTGACCTGCGACGACCCGGTCGGCCCGAGCTGGGGCAGCAGCCAGTCCCTGCGCTGCGCCACCACCCGGGCCGGCACGTACACGCTGAAGGTCGGCACCGTCACCAGCGCGCCGACCGCGCTCGCGCTCTCGTACCTGCCGCTGCGGTCCACCACCGCCTGCCGCACGATCGGCCCCGCCGACCTCACCCTCGGCGCCCCGACCGTGTACCAGGGCGACCTGGCGCTCGGCTCGGCCGGTGACTGCTACCAGGTGAACGGCCTCGCCGCCGGCGACATGCTCCGCACCGGAGCCACCCTCCGGGGCGCCACCACCGTCGTCTACGACGCCACGGGCACCCCGGTCTGCGACAAGTGGGCCTCCTCCGACTGCCGCCTCACCGGCACCGCCCCGTACCGGATCACCGCCCAGCGCTACAACGCCACCGCCCTGACGTACGACTTCTTCGCGGCGCGGCTCTCCCGCCCGGAGGGCTGCACGCTGGTCGAGCCCCAGGCCTTCGGCGTCTCCCCGGACCCGACCCCGGTCACCCGCTGCCGCACGCTGCGCGTCCCGGAGTCCGCACAGTACGAGTTCGGGACGGTCCTCCAGGGCGACGGCTCCGTCGCCGGCGGGCTGTACACCGCCGACGGGGCCCCGCAGGGCGGGCTCTGCTCCCAGGGCTCCTGCGAGCTGACGCCCGGTGACTACACCTGGGCCGTCGACCCGTACGCGGTCTCCGTGAGCGCGTTCGGCCTGGCGTTCCACTCCGCCAAGGAGACCCGGGGCTGCGTCGCGGCCAACGACACCGGCCTGACGGCCGGCCCGGCCACCGGTACCTTCGGCGGGCCGGGCCAGCAGCTCTGCCTGACCCTGCCGACCGCCTCCGGCAAGGGCGTCTACCTGATCAACCGGCCGCCCGCCGACGGCACCACGGCCGGCGGACGGGTCGTCGACGCCTCGGGCGCCAAGCAGTGCGACATCGGCGACACGACCGGCATCTGCCGCCTGACCGGCACCGCCCCGTTCCGCGTGGTGCTGACCGGCACCCCATCCAAGGCATACGCGCTGGTGATCCACCGGACCGAGGAAACCGCTGGCTGCACCGCCTGGCCGCGGACCGGGTTCGACGGCAGCTGGGGCGTCGAGGTCCCGATGCCCCAGGGCTCACAGGAGGCCGTCTGTCTGAGCCTGCCCGCCGACCAGCACTCCACCACCGAGATGATCGACTACGGCAACCTCAAGAACCAGCTGAACGCCGAGATCACGGTCGTGGACGGTACGGGCAGCCCGGCGTGCTCGTTCATCGCCTACGGCAACTCGGCCAAGTCCTGTGCCCTGACCTACGGCGTCCCGTACACCGCGCTGCTGATCCCGATCCGGACCTGGGAGGCCGACAGCTACAAGCTCACCCGGCGCGACGCGTCCCCGAGCGCACAGTGCCTCACCCCGTCCTCGACGACGGTCGGCGGCCCCTCGCTCCGATTCGACCTCACCTCCGCCCTGGACGCCCGGTGCGTCCGCGTCGACGCCACAGCCGCGGACAAGCTCTGGATCGGCTCGCGGCCGGGCAGGAACGCGTACGGCCCGGGGGTGCTCGCCGCCGTGCTCGACGCCGGAGGGAAGAACGTCTGCACCCAGTGGGGCACCAGCTGCCTGGTCACCGGCACTACCTCGTACACCATGGTCCTGTTCGCGGCCGGCTACAAGGACAAGCCCCTGCACACCAGCGTGGACACCTGGAAGGTCGGCACCGCCGACGGCTGGGCACCGGAGTGCACCGCCCACCCGGTCTCGATCGACGGCTTCCCGCAGCGCAGCGGGGTGTTCACCGAGGACTCGACCGGCTACTGCGCGGTGGTCGACATGAAGCCCTCGCAGTCCTTCAACGTCGCCGGCACCAGCAGCGCCCCCTTCAGCCAGCAGCCCGCCGTCACCCTGCTGAGCGGCACCCACTGGAACCGTGACTACTACGACCACCAGTGCGTCAACTCCAGCGGGTTCAGCGCCCGGTGCCAGACGTTGAGCTCCGCCGACGGCGGCCAGGCCGTCCTGATCGTCACCCCCGGTACCTCGGACCTGCCGGTCGAGTACAGCGTGCAGGGCACCTGCGACTCCTCCTGCCCGCGACCGCAGCCGTGGCCCTTCCTGGCGTCCGTCAGCCCCTCCACCGGGACCGCCGGGACGAGGGTCCAGGCCGTCGTCCGGGGCTCCGGACTGACCCTGGGCAGCAAGGCGAAGCTGGTGGGCAGCGGTGCCTCCGGCACGCAGTTCCTGGAGACCGTCTCGGTGAACGCCGACGGCACCGCGCTCGACGTGCTGCTCGACACCAGGAGCCTGGCGCCGGGTAAGTACAACATCGAACTCGACGGCGTCTACGGGGTCTCGCTCCCCGACGCCTTCACCGTCACCGCCGCCACCACCCCGTCCAAGAGCCGGTTCGTCCCGATCGACCCGGCCCGTTTCCTGGACACCCGGGACGGCACCGGCGCCCCCGCCCAGCGGGTCGGCGCGGGCGGCGTGGTCAGCCTCCAGGTCACCGGCGTCAAGGGCGTCCCGTCGACCGGCGTCACCGCCGTCGTCATGAACGTCACCGCCGTCAACCCGACCGGCTCCGGCCACATCATCGTCTACCCCGACGGCCAGCCGCTGCCGAACGTCTCCAACCTCAACTACGAAGCCGGAAAGATCGTCCCGAACCTGGTGACGGTCCCGGTCGTCAACGGCAAGGTCGACCTGCGCAACAGCGCGGGCGACGTCGACCTGATCGCCGACGTCACCGGCTACTACACCGACGGGGCCGCCGGATCGGCCTTCTCCCCGATCACCCCGGCCCGTTTCCTGGACACCCGGGACGGCACCGGCGCCCCCGCCCAGCGGGTCGGCGCGGGCGGCGTGGTCAGCCTCCAGGTGGCCGGCGTCAAGGGCGTCCCGTCGACCGGCGTCACCGCCGTCGTCATGAACGTCACCGCCGTCAACCCGACCGGCTCCGGCCACATCATCGTCTACCCCGACGGCCGGCCCCTGCCGAACGTCTCCAACCTCAACTACGAAGCCGGAAAGATCGTCGCCAACCTGGTGACGGTCCCGGTCGTCAACGGCAAGGTCGACCTGCGCAACAGCGCGGGCGACGTCGACCTGATCGCCGACGTCACCGGCTACTACGGCGACTCCGGCTCGACCTACTCCCCCACCACCCCCGTCCGGCTGCTGGACACCCGCAACGGTGTCGGCGCCCGAGCCGGAGCGGTGAGCGGCGGCGGCGTCGTCAGCATGCGGGTGACGGGCCTGGAGGGCGTGCCGGCCACCGGCGTCACCGCCGTGGTCCTCAACGTCACGGTCACCGAGCCGACGGCGGACGGCCACCTGATCGTCTACCCGCACGGCACCGACCGCCCCGGCGTGTCGAACCTCAACTTCACGGCCGGGCAGACCAGGGCCAACCTGGTCGTCGTCCCGGTCGTGGACGGCCGGGTGACGTTCTTCAACAACTGGGGTGACACCCACGTGATCGCCGACCTGAGCGGCTACTTCACGGCCTGACCCCGTCCCGCCCGTCACGAACGC
>NZ_JBHVEU010000348.1:0-9304 GCF_042802075.1 Kitasatospora sp. NPDC057518 | reverse complement strand
GGTACGGCGGTCCGGCCCCAAAGCCTACGTTGCTGCGGCGGCGTTAGCCTACTGCCTGCTCACGGTAGCGCACGATCTTGACGAACTCGTCGGCGTCCAGCGAGGCACCGCCGACCAGGCCGCCGTCGATGTCGGGCTTGGCCATCAGGCCGGCCGCGCTCGACGACTTCACCGAACCGCCGTACAGCACCCGGACCTTGCCGGCCAGCTCGGCGTCGTACAGCTCGGCGATCCGCCCGCGGATGGCGGCGCAGACCTCCTGCGCGTCCTCCGGGGTGGCCACCTCGCCGGTGCCGATCGCCCAGACCGGCTCGTAGGCGACCACGATCGACTCGGCCTGGTGGGCCGGGACGTCGGCCAGGCCGCCGTCCAGCTGGGCCAGGGTGTACTCGACGTGGGTGCCGGCCTTGCGGATCTCCAGCGGCTCGCCGACGCACAGGATCGGGGTGACCCCGGCGCGGTAGGCGGCCTTCACCTTGGCGTTGACGATCTCCTCGTTCTCGCCGTGGTACTGGCGGCGCTCGGAGTGGCCGATCACCGCGTAGGTGCACTGGAGCTTGGCCAGCATCGGGCCGGAGACCTCGCCGGTGTAGGCCCCGCCGTCGTGCTGCGAGATGTCCTGCGAGCCGTACTTGATCTTCAGCTTGTCGCCGAAGACCAGGGTCTGCACCGAGCGCAGGTCGGTGAACGGCACCAGGACGGCGACCTCGACGGCCGCGTAGTCCTTGTCGGCCAGCGCGAAGGCCAGCTTCTGGGTGTGCTGGATGGCCTCAAGGTGGTTGAGGTTCATCTTCCAGTTGCCCGCCATCAGCGGGAGACGGTCGGTCATGTGCTGTCAGTCCTCCAGAGCGGCGAGACCGGGGAGGGTCTTGCCCTCCAGGTACTCGAGGCTGGCGCCGCCGCCGGTCGAAATGTGCCCGAACTTCGTCTCGTCGAAGCCCAGGATGCGGACGGCCGCGGCGGAGTCGCCGCCACCGACCACGGTGAACGCGTCGCTGTCGAGCAGGGCCTGCGCGACGGCCTTGGTGCCGTTCGCGTAGTCCGGGTGCTCGAAGACGCCCATCGGGCCGTTCCAGAACACGGTGCCCGCGTCGGCCAGCTTGGCCGCGTACAGCTCGCGGGTCCCGGGGCCGATGTCCAGGCCCTCCTGGTCGGCCGGGATGGCGTCCGCGGCGACGGTCGAGGGGTTCGCCGGAGCCTTGGTCTTGAGGTCCGGGAACTCGGCGGAGACCAGGACGTCGACCGGCAGCACGAACTCGACGCCGCGCGCCTCGGCCCGGGCCAGGTACTCCAGGACGGTCGGGATCTGGTCGGCCTGGAGCAGCGAGATGCCGACCTCGTGGCCCTTGGCCTTGAGGAAGGTGTACGCCATGCCGCCGCCGATCAGGATCCGGTCGGCCTTCTCCAGCAGGTTGTCGATCACGCCGAGCTTGTCGGAGACCTTGGCGCCGCCGAGCACCACCACGTACGGGCGGGCCACGTCCTCGGTGAGCTTCTTCAGCACGCCGACCTCGGTGGCGATCAGGTCGCCCGCGGCGTGCGGCAGCAGGGCCGGCAGGTCGAAGACCGAGGCGTGCTTGCGGTGCACGGCGCCGAAGCCGTCGCCCACGTACAGGTCGGCCAGCGCGGCCAGCTGCTCGGCGAAGGCCTTGCGCTCGGCGTCGTCCTTGCTGGTCTCGCCCGCGTTGAAGCGCAGGTTCTCCAGCAGCGCGACCTCGCCGTCCGCCAGCGCGGCGACGGTGGCCGCGGCGCTGTCACCGACGGTGTCGGTGGCGAAGGCGACGCCCTTGCCGAGGATCTCGCCGAGGCGCTCGGCCGCCGGGGCGAGCGAGAACTGCGGGTCCGGCGCGCCCTTGGGACGGCCGAGGTGCGAGGCGACGACCACCTTCGCGCCGGCCGCGGCCAGCTTGGCGATGGTCGGCGCGACGGCGCGGATGCGGCCGTCGTCGGTGATCGTGCGGCCGTCCAGCGGCACGTTCAGGTCGGCGCGCACGAAGACGCGCTTGCCTTCGACACCGGCTTCGATGAGCTCTTCGATGGTCTTCACGGGGATTCGGATTCTCCTGGGGAGATGGTTGATGCGCAGTGAGGCGGCACGGCGCAGGGGCCGCCTGAGAAGTCCTTGAGCGCGGAACGAGGGCCCGGTCGGCACCGTACGCCGACCAGGCCCTCGCCCCTACATCACGTCAGCTCCCGCGAGGTCAGAGCTGCCCGCCGACGAGGCCGACCAGGTCGACCACGCGGTTCGAGTAGCCCCACTCGTTGTCGTACCAGCCGAGCACCTTGACCTGGTTGCCCTGGACCATGGTCAGCTGCGAGTCGAAGATGCAGGAGTGCGGGTCGTTCACGATGTCCGAGGAGACGATCGGGTCCTCGGTGTAGGCCAGGATGCCCTTGAGCGGGCCCTCCTGGGCGGCCTTCTGGAAGGCCGCGTTGACCTCGTCCTTGGTGACCTCGCGCTCGAGGGTCACGACCAGGTCGGTGATGGAGCCGGTCGGGACCGGGACGCGCAGCGAGGTGCCGTCCAGCTTGCCCTTCAGCTCCGGCAGGACCAGGGCGGTCGCCTTGGCGGCACCGGTCGAGGTCGGGATGATGTTCTGCGAGGCCGCACGAGCACGGCGCAGGTCCTTGTGCGGGAAGTCCAGGGTCACCTGGTCGTTGGTGAACGCGTGGACGGTGGTCATCAGACCCTTGACGATGCCGAAGCTCTCGTTCAGGACCTTCGCCATCGGCGCCACGCAGTTGGTGGTGCACGAGGCGTTGGAGATGACGTGGTGGTTGGCGGCGTCGTACTTCTCGTCGTTGACACCCAGGACGATGGTGACGTCCTCGTCGGTGGCGGGCGCCGAGATGATGACCTTCTTCGCGCCGGCGGCGAGGTGCTTCTTCGCGGCCTCGGCCTTGGTGAAGATGCCGGTGGACTCGACGACGATGTCGGCGCCCAGGGCGGCCCACGGGAGGTTCGCGGGGTCACGCTCGGCGGTCACCTTGAAGGTGTGGCCGTCGACGGTGATGCTGTCCTCGGTGTGCGAGACCTCGGCCTGGAGGGTGCCCAGGGTGGTGTCGTACTTGAGCAGGTGAGCCAGGGTCTTCGTGTCGGTGAGGTCGTTGACACCGACGATCTCGATGTCCGCGCCCTGAGCCTTGACCGCGCGGAAGAAGTTGCGGCCGATGCGGCCGAAGCCGTTGATGCCTACCCGGATCGTCACGAACCGATCTCCTCGTTAGGTACGCCGGGCGCGAGGCCCGGCGGGGGTGAGATTTGGGAAGTCCCCGACCGCCTACGACCCTACCCCTCCGGGGCCTGGGACGGCACATCGCGCCGCCTGGTGAGACCGGGCGTGGCGTGCCCCAAACCCCATTTCAGGCCGTCCGGCCCTGGCCCGCCGGGCAGTTGGTCCCAGCTCAGTGGTCTCTACCAATTCGGGAGTGTCGCGGCTGTCCGGAAACGACCGCGGCCGGCGCCCGGGGGTCCGGGCGCCGGCCTTCGTGATCACGGGGTGTGACCGTGGGCGTCAGTTCATCGCCATCTCGTCGGTGAGGCTCGCCTCGGTACTGGGCAGGCCCAGCTCGGAGGCCCGCTTGTCGGCCATCGCCAGCAGGCGACGGATCCGGCCGGCCACCGCGTCCTTGGTCAGCGGCGGGTCGGCGAGCGCGCCCAGCTCCTCCAGCGAGGCCTGCTTGTGCTGCATCCGCAGCTGGCCGGCCGCGGCCAGGTGCTCGGGCACCTCGTCGCCGAGGATCTCCAGCGCGCGGGCCACCCGGGCGCCGGCCGCCACCGCGGCGCGGGCCGAGCGGCGCAGGTTGGCGTCGTCGAAGTTGGCCAGCCGGTTGGCGGTGGCGCGCACCTCGCGCCGCATCCGGCGCTCCTCCCAGGCGAGCACCGACTCGTGCGCGCCGAGCCGGGTCAGCAGGGCGCCGATCGCGTCGCCGTCGCGGATCACCACCCGGTCCACGCCGCGCACCTCGCGGGCCTTGGCCGGGATGCCGAGCCGGCGGGCGGCGCCGACCAGGGCGAGGGCGGCCTCGGAGCCGGGGCAGGTGATCTCCAGCGAGGAGGAGCGGCCCGGCTCGGTGAGCGAGCCGTGCGCCAGGAAGGCCCCGCGCCAGGCCGCCTCGGCGTCGCAGGTGGCCCCGGAGACGACTGCCGGGGGCAGGCCCCGGATCGGGCGTCCGCGGCCGTCCACGAGCCCGGTCTGGCGCGCGAGCAGCTCGCCGTCCTTGACGACCCTGACCACGAAGCGGCTGCCTCGGCGCAGCCCGCCGGGGGCCATCACCACCAGGTCGGAGGAGTGCCCGAAGATCTCCAGCAGGTCCTTGCGCAGCCGCCGTGCCGCCGCTCCGGTGTCGAGCTCCGCCTCGATCACGATGCGGCCGCTCACGATGTGCAGCCCGCCCGCGAACCGCAGGATCGCCGACACCTCCGCCTTGCGACAGCAGGCCCGGGTGACCGGGAGCCGGCTGATCTCGTCCTTCACCGCTGGAGTCATCGCCATGGCCCGATCCTTCCATGTGTCCGGAAAATCCGGTCGTACGCTGCCGCCAACAGCTCGGGGTCGTGTCGCGGCGTCCCGTCGGTGCGGGCCACCGAGCCGAGCACCAGAGCCGCGCCCATCCGTTCGGCGGCCTTCGCCAGGCCGTCCAGGTCGGCCTGGCCGAAGGCCCCGCCGGTGACGGCGCGCTCGTCCACCAGGATCGCATCCACCGCGAGGTTCGGAGCGTGATCGGCGATGACCTCCAGGTGGCGCTGCGGGGTGAAGCCCTCGGTCTCCCCGGGCTGGGGGGCCAGGTTCAGGGTGAGCAGGCGGCGGGCGCGGGTCTCGGTGAGCGCCGCGGCCAGCTCGGGCACCAGCAGGTGCGGCAGCACGCTGGTGAACCAGGAGCCGGGGCCGAGCACCACCCAGTCCGCCTCCCGGACGGCGGTGACCGCCTCCGGGACGGCCGGCGGCTCGTCCGGCAGCAGCCGGATCGACTGCACGGTGCCCGGGGTCACCGCGACGTCGGCCTGGCCGCGGACGGCCGTGACCTCGCCGGGGCGCGCCGGGTCGTGGCCGCGGACGGTCGCCTCGATGTCCAGCGGCACCGCCGACATCGGCAGCACCCGGCCCTGCACGTTGAGCAGCCGGCCGACCCAGTCCAGCGCGGCGACCGGGTCGCCCAGCTTCTCCCAGAGCGCGACGATCAGCAGGTTGCCGACGGCGTGGCCGCCGAGCTCGCCGTTGCCGGTGAAGCGCTGCTGGATCACCTCGGACCAGGTGCGGCCCCAGTCGTCGTCCCCGCACAGCGCGGCCAGCGCCTTGCGCAGGTCGCCCGGGGGCAGCACGCCCAGCTCCTCGCGCAGCCGGCCGCTGGAGCCGCCGTCGTCGGCGACGGTGACCACGGCGGTGAGGTCGCTGGTGAGCCGGCGCAGCGCGGACAGCGAGGCCGACAGGCCCTGCCCGCCGCCGAGCGCGGTGATCCTCGGGGCCGGGTTGGCGCGGGCGGGACTGCTGCGCGGACGGCCCGGCGCCGTGGGCCGGGCCGGGCTGCCCGCCCGGTCACCGGTCCTGCTCTGCGGCTGCCGCCCGGGCACGTATCCCGCCACACTCACCTCGCGTTCCTCGGCCCGCCGACCACTCCGCCGGCGGGCCCGGCAGGGCGGCGGCGGTTACTCCCGTCCCATGTCACGGTGGACGAGCACCGTCTCGACTCCGTCGGCGATGAGACGCTTGGTCAGACGCTCGGACATGGCGACGCTTCGGTGCTTGCCACCGGTGCAGCCTACGGCAAGCGTCATGTAGCGCTTCCCCTCGCGGCGGTATCCCTCGGTGATGATGCGCAGCAGCTGGGCGTAGCCGTCCAGGAACTCGTTGGCTCCGGGCTGCTGGAAGACGTAGCCGGCGACGTCCGCGTCGGTGCCGGTACGGGCCCGCAGTTCGGGCACCCAGTGCGGGTTGGGCAGGAAGCGGCAGTCCACCACGAGGTCGGCGTCGACCGGCAGGCCGTACTTGAAGCCGAAGGACATCACGGTGGCGCGCAGCTCGGGCTCGTCGTGGTCGGCGAACTGGGCGTCCAGCTTGGCGCGCAGCTGGTGCACGTTGAGGTTGGAGGTGTCGATCACCAGGTCGGCCTCGCCGCGCAGGTCGCGCAGCAGGTCGCGCTCCAGGGCGATGCCGTCCACGATCCGGCCGTCGGCCTGCAGCGGGTGCGGGCGGCGGACGCTCTCGAAGCGGCGCACCAGCGCCTCGTCGGAGGAGTCCAGGAAGACGACCCGCAGCCGGACGCCGCGCTTCTCCAGCTCGTCCAGCGAGGTGAGCAGGTCGTCGAAGAACTGCCGGCCGCGGACGTCCACGACCACGCCGATCCGGGCGACGTTGCCCTGGGAACGGGCGCCCAGGTCGACCATGGTCGGGATCAGGGCCGGCGGCAGGTTGTCCACCACGAACCAGCCGAGGTCCTCCAGGCACTTGGCGGCGGTGGAGCGGCCGGCTCCGGACATACCGGAGATGATCACCAGCTCCGGCGCGTTCTCGGCCACGTCTGACACGGTCACTTCGGTTCCCCGCTCTCGGTCTTTCTGCTGGGGAGTACGCGTACGGCTCGGCCGCCCTTCCCCGGCCCGGGCAGGCGGGCGGGGCCGGGGCACACCGGCTGACGGGCGGCGTCGGCCGTCATGGCGTCTCCTGGGATGGTGCGGTCTGGGGTGCTGCGGCCACCGGCCCGGCGGCCTGCTCGGCCCCGTCCTCGATGATCTCGCCGGTCGCGGTGTTGACCGCGGGTGCGGCGGGTGTACGGGACGACAACGCCTCCGCAACAGTCTGCGCGGTGCGGCGTCCGATGCCAGGTACCTCGCAGAGCTCGTCCACGGTGGCGGCCCGGAGCTTCTTCAGCGAACCGAAGTGCTTGAGCAGCGCCCGGCGGCGAGTCTCGCCGAGGCCCGGGACGGAGTCCAGTTCCCCGGCGGTGAGTCGCTTGGAACGCTTGTTGCGCTGATAGCTGATCGCGAAGCGGTGCGCCTCGTCGCGGACCCGCTGGAGCAGGTAGAGGCCCTCGCTGGAGCGGGGCAGCACCACCGGGTCGTCCTCGCCGGGCAGCCAGACCTCCTCCAGGCGCTTGGCCAGGCCGCACAGCGCGACGTCGTCGATGCCGAGTTCGTCCAGGGCGCGCCTGGCGGCGGCGACCTGCGGCTGGCCGCCGTCGACGACCAGCAGCTGGGGCGGGTAGGCGAAGCGCTTGGGGCGGCTCTCCTCGTCCCGGGTGCCGGCGGCGCCGGTGTCGGGGTCGTCCTCCTCGGGGACGGCCCACTCGCCGGTCTGCTCGCGCTCCTGGAGGTAGCGGCGGAAGCGGCGGCTGATCACCTCGTGCATCGAGCGGACGTCGTCCTGGCCCTCGAAGCCCCTGATCTGGAAGCGCCGGTACTCGCTCTTGCGGGCCAGGCCGTCCTCGAAGACGACCATGGAGGCGACCACGTCCTCGCCCTGGAGGTGGGAGATGTCGTAGCACTCGATGCGCAGCGGGACGGAGTCCAGCTCCAGCGCGTCGGCGATCTCCTGGAGGGCGCGGCTGCGGGTGGTGAGGTCGGAGGCGCGCTTGGTCTTGTGCAGTGCCAGCGCCTGCTGGGCGTTGCGCTGCACGGTGGCCATCAGGTCCTTCTTGTCCCCGCGCTGGGGCACGCGCAGGTCGACCTGGCTGCCGCGCAGGCCGCCGAGCCACTCGCGGACCGGCTCCGCGGGCTCCGGCAGGGCGGGGACGAGCACCTCGCGCGGGACGGACTCGCCGCCGCCGTAGAGCTGCTGGAGGGCGTGCTCGACCAGGCCGGCGGTGTCGACGTCCTCGACCTTGTCGGTGACCCAGCCGCGCTGGCCGCGCACCCGGCCGCCGCGGACGTGGAAGATCTGCACGGCGGCCTCGAGTTCGTCCTCGGCCAGGGCCAGCAGGTCGGCGTCGGTGGCGTCGGCGAGCACGATGGCGTTCTTCTCCATCGCGCGCTTGAGGGCGCCGATGTCGTCCCGCAGCCGGGCCGCCTTCTCGTACTCCAGCTCGGCCGCGGCCTCCTGCATCTCGTCTTCCAGCCGGCGCAGGTAGTTGCCGGTGCGCCCGGCCATGAAGTCGCAGAAGTCCTCGGCCAGCGCGCGGTGTTCGTCCGCCGAGACCTTGCCGACGCAGGGCGCGGCGCACTTGCCGATGTAGCCGAGCAGGCAGGGCCGGCCGACCTGGCGGGCGCGCTTGAAGACGCCGTTGGAGCAGGTGCGGACGGGGAAGACGCGCAGCAGCAGGTCGACCGTCTCGCGGATCGCCCAGGCGTGCCCGTACGGGCCGAAGTAGCGCACGCCCTTCTTGTGCGCCCCGCGCATCACCTGGACCCGCGGGTACTCCTCGTTCAGGGTGACGGCGAGCTCCGGATAGCTCTTGTCGTCGCGGTACTTGACGTTGAACCGCGGGTCGTACTCCTTGATCCAGGAGTACTCCAGCTGGAGCGCCTCGACCTCGGTGGCGACCACCGTCCACTCCACCGAGGCGGCGGTGGTGACCATGGTCGCGGTGCGCGGGTGCAGGCCGGCCAGGTCCTGGAAGTAGGACGACAGGCGCGGCCGCAGGCTCTTGGCCTTGCCGACGTAGATGACCCGGCCGTGGGCGTCGCGGAACTTGTAGACGCCGGGGGAGGTCGGGATCGCACCGGGCGCCGGGCGGTAGGTGCTCGGGTCAGCCATGGGTCCACCGTACCGAGTGGGGCCGGGGCCGCGGGGCGGAGATCGTCAGGGGGGACCGTGGCGGTCGGGAGGCGCTCAACTCGGTCAGCTCGGGGTCACCTTGAGGTTGCCGGCCTCGACCGTGACGGTGTAGGCGGGCAGCGGGGAGGAGGCCGGTCCGTCCTGCACGGCGCCGTCGGTGATGGCGAACCGGCTGCCGTGGCAGGGGCACTGGATCTGGTTGTTCTTGACCTGGTCCACGAGGCAGCCGGCGTGGGTGCACCGGGCGTTGAACGCCTTGTACTGGCCGGCGGTGGGCTGGGTCACCACGATCTTCTGCTCGCGGAAGACCTTGCCGCCGCCCTCCGGCACGGCCGAGGCCGGGCCGAGGTCGACCGGGCCCTTGGGGGCGCTGCCACTGGAGGACGAGGAGCTGCACCCGGTGACCGCCACGGTGCCGCCGGCCGCCAGGACGGCCGCGGCCCCGCAGAGCACGGTGCGGCGGGAGGCGGTGGGGCTGGTCTCGGGGGCCTCGGACATCGGTGCGCTCCTACGGGTACGGCTGTTGCGGGGACCACGGAAGTCTATGTCGCGCCCACCCCGCCGCTCCCGGGAGTCCCCGGGTGCGGCGGGGT
>NZ_JBHVEU010000347.1:0-9327 GCF_042802075.1 Kitasatospora sp. NPDC057518 | reverse complement strand
GCTCAGACCACCGTCACCGGGTGGGCCACCACGGCACCGAACAGGTAGCCCTCCCGGTTGAACAGCGCCCGCTCGGGCTGGGTGTTCCCCCGGCGGTCCGTCGCGCGGGCGCGCAGCTCGTACGGGCCGGGCCGCCCGGGGCGCCAGTCGAAGCTCCAGCGCGTCCAGCCGTCGGCCCGCGGCTCGTCGCGCAGCTCGGCGCGCCGCCAGGTCCGGCCGCCGTCCGTGCTGACCTCGACCCGGCGCACCGCCGCCACGCCGGACCACGAGCGCCCGTGCAGCCGGTGCTCGCGGTCCGCCGCCAGCCGCGCTCCCGCGGCCAGCTCGAAGGCGCTCTTGACCACCTGGACGGTGAGCGGGTCGCCCCCGCCGGGCGGGTAGTCCGGGCCGAACATCCGGTAGAAGTCGGTGTTCCACGGCGAGTACAGCGGGTGGTCGGCGACCTCCACGCTGCCCACCCACTTGATCGAGGCGATGCCCACCCAGCCGGGCACCACCAGCCGGGCCGGGGCGCCGTGGTCCGGGGTCAGCGGCTCGCCGTTCATCTCGTACGCGAGCAGCACGTCGTCCAGCGCCTTGGCGATCGGCAGCGGGCGGCGCACCGGGCCGTAGTTGGTGCCGCCCGCGACGAAGTCCGGGTCCAGGCCGGTGGGCAGCACGTCCACCGCCGCCCCGGTCAGCCCGGCGGCCCGCAGCACCTCGGCCAGCCGGACGCCCCGCCAGCTCGCCGAGCCGACGCCGCCGAGCGTCCACGGCGTGCCCGGGACGGGCTGGCCCTGCTGGCCGGAGTAGTAGCTGCGGCCGTTGCCGGCGCACTCGATCAGCGCGCTGATCCGGGTGGACGGCAGCTCCCGCAGGTCGTCCAGACCGAACTCGACCGGGCGCCCGGCCGTCGGGGCGCCGCGCAGGCCGCTGCCGAAGAGCCTGAGGCTCCAGGTGTCCGGGTCGATCAGCGGGGTGCTGGTGTGGTTGCGGACGAAGAACCGCTCCACCGGCACGTGGCGGCCGATGGCGGCGCCGCCATCGGCGCCGCGGAAGGTGTCCCAGCGCGTCTCCGCGTTGGTGCCGTGCGGCACGAACCACTCGGCGGGCAGCGGTTTGACGATCCCGGGCACGGGCCCGGACGAGGCCCCGGAGACCACCCCGGACGCCGGCCCGGACACCCCCTCGGCGGCCGCCCGGCCCGCGGTGACCAGCGGCGCGGCCGGGACCGGCGCGGCGAGCGCCCCGGCGGCGGAGGCCGCCCGCAGCAGCGTCCGGCGGTCCACGCCGTCGGCACGCGCGCCGTCCCGGGCGGCCCGCGTCGGCTCGACCCGCCTCCGGTCGGCCCTGCTCCGATCGGTCTGCCTCCGGTCGGTCTGCCTCCGGTCGGCGGGCGTCGGATCGGCCGGCGTCGGGACTGCTTCGTTCGGGGTGCGGACCTCGTCGTCCATGAACGGCGTTCCTTCCGTTTCAACGTGGTCGGTTTCGGCACCGCGCGCGACCGCGGCCGCCGCCGGGGCCCGCGGGCCGTCCTGGACGGGCTTCCGCTCCCCGGTCTGACCTACTCACCGGTGTGGACTCCTACCGTTCCCATTGTGTCGGCGAAACCCCGCCCCGCAGCGGAGCACCCCATGTCAGCCACCCCGCCCGCCCGGATCCTCCGGGGTCCCGGCCCGGAACCGCCGCTCGCCCACGGGGCCGGGGCCGGCGCCCGGACACCTTCGATCTGGCCGGATACCCGCTCGGCGCCGCCGTCGCCGTCCGGATCGCCACCCGCCGCCCCGGGCGGGTCCGCTCGCTGCCACTGCTCGCCGGCATGGCCGGGGCCCGGCCCGGTGGCGGACGCTCTCCGAGCTGTTCATCGACCTGGCCGACCGGCCGGACGAGCTCCCCCCGCTGCGGGAACACCCCAAGTCCCCGGCACCGGACGGCTTCCGGCAGCGGTTCCGGCCCGCCGCCCGGACCGACGTCCGCGCCGAACCGGCCGCGACAGCCGTCCCCGCCCTGGTCGCCGGCCGGGCTGATCCCCGGCACACGCCTGGCCGAACTCCCCTGCGGGCGCCTGCCGGTGGCCGGGACGCCGCCCGAACTGCGCGACGTGCCGCCGGAGTTCCTCAGGAGCCGAGCCTCCCGGGGGAACACCCCGGCAGGCGGCGGCGTTCGCCCGGTCATGCGCATCGGAGAACTCGCCCGCCTGACCGGGGTGTCCACCCGCCTGCTCCGCTACTACGAGGAACAGGGCCTGCTCCGGCCGGACCGCACGGCGGCCGGCTACCGCGAGTACGGCGAGGAGGACACCGTCCGGGTGCGGCAGGTCCGCAGCCTGCTCGCGGCCGGTCTGAGTACCCGGGTGATCGCCGAGCTGCTGCCCTGCGCCACCGGTCCGGTCCCCGTCCTGGAGGCCTGCCCGGAGCTGCTCGCCATCCTGCGCGGCGAACTCGCCGACCTGGACTCCCGGATCGAGGACCTCAGCCGCAGCCGCCGGGCGCTCTCCCACTACCTCGCCACCGCGCGCGACTCCGGGCCCGACCACGGACGGCAGCACGGGCCCGGGCACCGGCACGACGACGGGCACGACTACGGCGAGGAGCAGGCGGCCTGACGGGACGTAGGTCCCGACCCCGCGCTTCCCCGGCGCGCCGTCCCTCCGCTCACGGAGCGGACTGGACATAGTGCGACATACAGCTTGAATCCGAGCGTGCCGACGCACGCCGAGTATGTCGAGGGGTCCATCCGATGAGCAGCCAGCCGCCCCAGTCCGACCAGCCCGTGGAGGAGCCCGACGAACCCGCCGCGACCCTTCCGGCCGACCGGGCGGTGTTCGGCATCGGCGCCGTCCTGGTCCTGGCGGTGGTCGCCTGGGGCGTCTTCGCCGAGGACTCGCTCGGCCGCACCTCCGACACCGCGCTCGGCTGGGTGCTGCACAACTTCGGCTGGCTGTTCGTGGTGGCCGCCGACGTCTTCCTGGCGCTCAGCGTGCTGCTCGCGTTCAGCCGCTTCGGCCGGATCCGGCTCGGCCGCGACGACGACGAGCCCGAGTTCTCCACCCTCGCCTGGATCGCCATGATGTTCAGCGCCGGGATGGGCATCGGCCTGATGTTCTACGGCGTCGGCGAGCCGCTCCAGCTCTTCGCCACCCCGCAGCCGGGCTCCGGCCTGGAGCCGCAGAGCGCGGCCGCCGCCCAGCAGGCCCTGGAGTTCTCGCTCTTCCACTGGACCCTGCACCCGTGGGCGATCTACGCGGTCGGCGGCCTGGCCCTCGCCTACACCACCTTCCGCAAGGGCCGGGGCAACCGGGTCTCCGCCGCCTTCGTCCCGCTGATCGGCCAGCGCGGCGCGGACGGCTGGGCCGGGCGGACGATCGACCTGCTGGCCGTGTTCGCAACCGTCTTCGGCTCCGCGACCAGCCTCGGCCTCGGCGCGCTCCAGGTCGCCGACGGGCTCGGCTACATCACCTCCGTCCGCAACACCCAGAACGCCCAGCTGATCATCATCGGCTCGCTGACCGCCGCGTTCGTGGTCTCCGCGTTCTCCGGGGTGCACAAGGGCGTGAAGTGGCTCTCCACGGCGAACGTCGTACTGGCCTCGCTGATCATGGTCTTCGTCTTCGTGGTCGGCCCGACGGTCTTCGCCCTGGACGCGATCCCCTCCTCGGTCGGCGGCTACCTCTCCGACCTGCTCGGGATGTCCACCCAGACCGGCGCCTTCACCGACGAGAGCTGGCTCGGCTCCTGGACGATCTTCTACTGGGCCTGGTGGCTCTCCTGGGCGCCCTTCGTCGGCACCTTCATCGCACGGATCTCGCGCGGCCGCACCATCCGGCAGTTCCTGCTCGGCGTGCTGCTGGTGCCCAGCGGGGCGACGGTCATCTGGTTCTGCGTGATGGGCGGCACCGCGATCCGGCTGTCCACCACCGGCGCGGCCGACCTGGTCGCGACCATCCCGCAGGGCCCGGAGGCCTCGCTGTTCGAGATGCTGCGCGCGCTGCCGCTCGGCTCGGTGACCAGCGTGGTCGCGGTGCTGCTGGTGATGACCTTCTTCATCACCAGCGCCGACTCGGCCTCGCTGGTGCTGGGCTCGCTCTCCAGCCGGGGCTCGCTGCACCCGCGCACCTGGCTGGTGGTGGTCTGGGGCGTGCTGATGGGCGGGGTCGCGGCGGCCCTGCTGCTGGCCGGCGGGCTCACCGCGCTCCAGAACGCGACGATCCTGGTCGCGCTGCCGTTCGTGGTCGTGATGCTGCTGCTGTGCGTCTCGCTGGTGAAGGAGCTCCGCGAGGACCCGGCCGCCGCCCCCGCCCGCTTCCACCCTCCGCACGGCCTGCGGGACGCCGTCCGGGAGGTCGTCGGCGAGTCGGGCACACGCCGCTGACCTGCTCGTACGCCCTGCCCGGTGACGGGTGGGGCGTACGCGGCCAACCGACGCCCAACCCCCGTCCGGACTTCACCCGCACGTACCGACCGTTCACGCCGCCCTGGAAACCTCCCTGTCATGAACGCCAGCCCTCAGGCGCCCTACCAGGAACCGCGCTTCCCCCTGCCCCAACGGCACCGCCGGCTGCTCGCCGTCACCGCCGTACTCACCTCCATCGCCCTCGGCACCCTGGGCGTCGGCGCCACCGTGGAGACCGTCGAACACGGCCCCCTCGCGAGCGCCTCCGCCAGCAAGTAGCCCCTGCTCCACCCAGCACCGCGGTCCCGTTCCGGGCCCGGTGCTTCTTGCTTTCCGCTCCCCGGCGGCGGAGCCGGGGCGGCACGGTGGGCGCCGCCGCCACGGCGGCGGTCCGCTACGCCGGCTGTCCGGGGCGGGAGTGGCGGCCGGTGCCGGGCGTGGGGTGGAGGTCGGGGGCCGGGGCGTAGCGCGCGGCCGGGGGGCGCAGGCGCCAGGCCGGGGGGCGGGTGGGGTGGGGGGTGGGGGTGATCAGGGCGAGGCGGTGGAGCACGTCGAGGGCGTCCCGCCGCAGGGCGGTGCGGTCGGCGAGGTAGCGGGCGGGGAGGCCGAACTCGTCCGCGATGTCGCCGAGGACGCCGTCTATCAGCGCGTCCGGGATCGGGACGTCGCCGGCCACCGGCTCGTCGGGCAGCGGGCGGACCTCCTCGACCAGGCGCTCGACCAGCAGCAGGGCGGCCTGGGTGAGGGTGCCCCCGCCGGGGAGGGCGAGGTCGGTGAGCTCGGCGGCCGGGTCGAGCAGCGCGACGCCCTCGGCCCGCAGTTCGGCCTCCAGTCCGAGGAACTCGGCGAGCGCCGCCGGGCCGCTGAGCCGGTGCTCGTCCAGCCAGGCGCGGTGGTCCTCGGGGAGGTCGGCGGCCAGGACGGCGGGCGTCTCGGCGAGCAGGCGGCGGACGGCGGTGGCGGGCTCGGCCTCGGCGGCGCGGCGGATCAGGTCGGCGGCGTCGTCGGCGAGGGCGGGCGGGCCGGCCGGGACGGCCCGGGCGAGTTCGCGGTCCACGGTCAGCACGAAGGAGTCGTCGGCCGGGCCCTCGGCCGGCAGCTCGCCGAGCACCTGCCAGCCGGCCAGCGCGGCCAGCGCCATGGCGAGGTCGGTCGGTTCGGCGGTGAGTTCGGGGGCGGCGGCGTTCATCGCGTCGAGCAGCCGCCGGTAGCCGAGCTCCTCCGGGGCGTCGACCAACAGCGAGAGCGCGAGGGCGAGTTGGGCGTACCCGGCCGGGGTGAACGGAGTGCCGGTGACGGGGTGTTCGAGGCGGCGCGCGGCGCCGGGACCCAGGCCGGCCTTGCAGAGCCGGGCGTGCCAGGGGCCGACCACGAGGCGGTAGCCGAGCAGGGTGTCGAAGCGCTCGGCGAGCCAGTCGCGGTGACGGCGGATCAGCGGGAAGCCGTCGGCGTGCGGGCCGGAGGCGGTGACCAGCGGGTGGGCGAGCAACAGCCGGGCGGCGATTCGGCGTTCGGCCGCCGGGAGCTCCTCGCCGGAACGATCCTGCGCCACGACGGTGGGCGGTGCCACCCGCGTGCGTTCGGGCCTGCGGTGCCGGCCCGGCCGGCCCGTCTTGGCCCCCGACCGGACGACGGGCAGGGCGGCGTCGTCGCGCCGGGCGCGGCGCAGTCCGCCCTCGGTGCGGTCCTCGCGGGGGCGTACGGGCGTGGCCAAGTGCGCGGTGGGGCCGTGCCACCAGCTGACGCCGGGATCGGCGGCGGGCTCGGCGGCGGTGCCGAGGTGGCGGGCGGGGTAGAGGCCGAAGGAGGCGGTGCAGAGGTCGTCGGCGGTGCCGGGGGTGGCGGCGGCGAACCAGTGGGCCAGGCGCAGCAGCCCCGGGTCGGGCGAGAGCGTCGTGTCGACGGCCGGAGCGGCCGACGCCTGCGGGCCGTCAGCACCGCTCCCCATGGCCGCCCCCGGCGTCCTGTCAGCGGGACCGGAGGAGCGGCCCGCGTCGGAACCGGAGGCACCACCGGCGTCGGGACCAGCCTCGGGACCGGCTTCGCGTACGGCGAGGACGGCGGCGGCGGTTCCCCGCCCTGCCCCGCCCGTGCGTCCGTCCGGCCTGCCGGCGGCCACCCGGGTGGCGCCGACCGCGTAGTCCTGCTGATCCATGTCGGGGTCCAGACTAGACGGTGCCCGGGCCACCCGACCGCAGCAACCGCCCTCCTGAGGAACTCTCCGCAAGAGCCCTCGAAGCGGCCGCCCGCGCTCCGCTCACCGGCCGCCCCGTCATCCGCCGCACCCCGCCCGGGTTACGCACCGGTAACCGACCCTTCCACCGCCGGTCCGGCTCCTCTAGGGTCGGTCCGAAGCAGCGGATCACCGAGAGGCGCACGCATGACCGTCCGTACCACCACCCGCGTCGGCCTCGGGGCGCGCCTGCGCTCGGCCACCGGCCTGCTGGGCGGCTTCGCGGCCACCTCGGCGGCACACCTGGGCGCGATCGCCTCCGGCGCCTCGGTGCTCCAGAACGCCACCAAGCCGGCCCTGATGCCGCTGCTGGCCGCGCACAGCGTGGCGGCGGCCGCGAAGGCCGGGCGGGAGGCGCCGAAGCTGCTGGCGCCGGCGCTGCTGCTGAGCGCGGGCGGCGACGTGCTGCTCCAGCTGAAGAACGACCCCGCGTTCCTCGCGGGCATGGGCTCGTTCGCGGCGGCGCACGTCTGCTACGTGACGATGTTCGTCCAGCGCGGCGCGCTCACCGACCGCCGCCGGGCCCTGGTGGTCGCGGCCGCGTACGCGACGGCCTGGGTGGCCCTGGTCGGGCAGCTCTGGCCGGACCTCGGGGACCTGCGCGTCCCGGTGGCCGGCTACAGCCTGCTGCTCGCCTCGACGGCCGTCACCTCGGCCGGGCTGGGCTGGCGGACCGGGCTGGGCGGGGCGCTGTTCCTGCTCTCCGACACGCTGATCGCCACCCAGCTGGCGAAGTGGCGGGAGCTGCCGGGCCATCAGTTCTGGATCATGGCGACCTATGTGCTGGCCCAGTACCTGCTGGCCGACGGCACCCTCCGCCACCAGGACCGGCTGCACCGCGAGGACGCCGAACCGCGGACCGCCTGACGCACCGGCGCTCCGGAGAACCGGCACGCCGTCCCGACACGCCGCCGCGCCGCCGATCCCGTCGGGATCCAGCGGCGCGGCGCAGGGGCGCAGTGGGGCGCGAGGCCTTCAGGCACCGCGCCTCCGCAACAACCAGAAGCCGCCGACACCGCCCGCGACCAGCGCGAGGCCGCCGGCCAGCTCCCCCGGGTTCGCCGCGACCGAGCCGCCGAGGCCGGTCTGCACGGCGCCGTGCGGGGCGACCTGCTGGTTGCCCGCGCCGGACTGCCCGAGCGAGCCGGCCCACTCCCCCGCGGCCTCGCCCCACTCGCCGAGACCCGGGTTCTTCTGGGGGTTCTTGTCGCCGCCCTTGTCGCCGCCCCTGTCGGGCACGGCCACGGTGGTGACCGTGACGCTGGTGGCGAAGGCCCCGCCGTCCGGGCAGGTGCCGTCGACCTTGCTGTCCCCGGCGTGCTGGCCGGCCAGCCGGGCGGAGCCGCTGTGCTTGCCGTCGGGGCCCAGGGTGAGGGTCGCCGGCCCTCCCTCGAAGGCGGCGGAGCGGGCGGTGATGGTCTTGGCGTCGGGCTTGTCCGACTTCTCGCAGGAGACCGTGACCGTCACGGTCTGGCCCGGTGCGGCCTGGGACGGGCTGACCGACGCGGAACCGTCCCTGGCGGATGCGAGGGGGGCCGTCAGGCCGGTCAGCGCCGTCGCGCCGATCAGGGCGGCGGCGGCCGTACGCATGGGGCGCATACCGGAACCTCCGGGATTCTCGGGCGCAGCCGGGGACTCCCATGTCCACGTGGTCGAGCAACTGCACCCGGTCATTCACCGACGGTAGGGACGCGCCCCACGCTCGGCCAGCGCTCACGACCGTTCGGGTTACGACCTGTGACCCGTCGTGACGCCCGCGGCGGGGCTCAGCCGTGGCGCTCACCCGGAGTGGCGCTCACGCGGTGCGGCTCAGAGGTCGAGGTCCACCACGACCGGCGCGTGGTCCGAGGTGCCCTTGCCCTTGCGGGCCTCGCGGTCCACGTAGCTGTCGGTGACGGCCTCGACGAAGGGCTTGTTGGCGTAGGTGAGGTCGATCCGCATGCCCCGGTTCTTGGGGAAGGCCAGCTGGCGGTAGTCCCAGTAGGTGTACGGGTGGTCGTACTTGAGCGGGCGGGGCAGCACGTCCTGGAGGCCGATCCCGTCGAGGGCCGCCAGTGCGGCGCGCTCGACCGGGGTGACGTGGGTGAGGCCCTCGAAGGCGGCGGCGTCGAAGACGTCGTCGTCGGTCGGGGCGATGTTGAAGTCCCCGAGGACGGCGAACGGGCGGGGGCCGGCGGCGTCCTCGGTGGCGGCCTTGCGCAGCGCCTCCAGCCACTCCAGCTTGTACTGGTAGTGCGCGTGGCCGACCTCGCGGCCGTTCGGCACGTAGACCGACCAGACCCGTACCGGGCCGCAGGTGGCGGCGATGGCGCGCGGCTCGACCTCGGGCAGCAGGGCGCCGTCGGCGAAGTAGCCGGGCTGGTCGGGGAGGCCGCGCACGACGTCGTCCAGGCCGATCCGGGAGACGATCGCGACGCCGTTCCAGCGGCCGTTGCCGTGCGCGGCCGTCTCGTAGCCGAGCTCGCGGACCGCCTCGTACGGGAAGGCGTCGGCCGCGCACTTGAGCTCCTGGAGGCAGAGCACGTCGGGCTTGGCGCTCTCCAGCCACTCCAGGAGCTTGGGCAGCCGCGCGGTGACGGAGTTGATGTTCCAGGTGGCGATGCGGACGGTCACGGCGGGCGGCCTTCCCGGTGGTTCGGTGCGGACGGACATGCAGTCGGGCATACGGACGGGGTGGGCCGCCCCTCGTGCGGGAGGCCCACCCCGAACATACCGCCCGGCAC
>NZ_JBHVEU010000346.1:0-9343 GCF_042802075.1 Kitasatospora sp. NPDC057518 | reverse complement strand
GGGGCTGCGAGAGCCCCCGGCCCGGCGGGAGGAGCCCGGCTGGTCAGGCCGGCTCCTCCTCGCGGAGCGCGACCTGGAGCAGCCTGGCCGGTCCGGAGCGCCGGACGAGGACGCCGCGGCCCGGGGGGCGCTGGGCCGCGCGCTGGTCGCCCAGCAGGACGCCCTCGCGCGGGTCGCCGGAGAGGATCAGGCCGCCCGTGCCCAGGTCCTTGAGCCGGGAGAGCAGCGGGTCGGACATCAGCGGGCGTCCGACCCCGGCCACCCGGCGGGCCAGCACCACGTGCAGGCCGATCTCACGGGCCTGGGTGACGTAGTCGGCGAGCCTGGCCAGCGGGGACTGGTGGCCGACCGCGACCAGGTCGTAGTCGTCCACCACCACGTACAGCTCGGGACCGTCCCACCAGTCCCGGGCGCGGAGCTGGGCGGCCGTGATGCCGGGCGGCGGCATCCGCTCGGCCAGCTTGGCGACCAGCTGGTCGACGTAGGCCTCGGCGGCGGCCGCGTCGCCCGCGTAGGCGCCGATGTAGTCCTCCGGCACCGCGTCCAGCAGGCTGCGCCGGTAGTCGATCACCATGAACCGGGACTCCCAGGCGGTGCTCCGGGCGGCCGTGGCGGCCATCCAGGTGCGCAGGAAGGCGGACTTGCCGCTGCCGGCGTCGCCGAACACCAGGAAGTGCGGGTCGCCCGGCCCCATCGCCAGGCCGACCGGCGCCAGGTCGCGCTCGCCGACGCCGATCGGCACCTCGTCCGCGGCGAAGCCGGCCGTCCCCGCGGGGTCGAGGTCCTCGAGCAGCACCCGGTCGGGCAGCATCAGCACCGGCAGGGCGCCGGCGCCCGGCCAGGAGGCGGCGATCTTGCCGAGCGCGTCCTCCTGGGCCTCGGCCAGGCCGTCGGTGCCCTCGCGGCCGTCCAGCCGGGGCAGCACGGCCTGGTACAGCACGCCGGGCGACACGATGCCGCGGCCCTGGATGTTGGGGACCTGCCGGCTCGCCTGGCGGCTGACCTCCGACTCGGTGGGCTCGTTCAGCCGCAGCTCCAGGCGCCCGGAGAAGCTGTCGCGCAGGTTCGGCCGGATGTCGGCCCAGCGGTTGGCGGTGACGATCACGTGCACGCCCACGCCCAGGCCGCGGGAGGCGATGTCCAGCACCGAGGCCTCGGCGCCCTCCAGTTCGGTGCGGATCGCGCCCCAGTTGTCCAGCAGCAGGAAGACGTCGGCGGCCCGGGTCCCGGCCGGCAGCCGGTCGGCCTTGCGCAGCGCCCGGAAGGCCGCCACCGAGTCGACGCCCAGCTCCCCGAAGAGCTGCTCGCGGGCGGCGACCAGGAGGCCGAGCTCGGCCAGCACCCGGCGGGCCCGCTGCTCGTCGCGGCGCCCGGCCACGGCGCCCACGTGCGGGGCGGCCTCCAGCGGGCCGAGGCTGCCGCCGCCGTAGTCCAGTCCGTAGAACTGCACCTCGTCGGGGGTGTGGGTGAGCATCGCGGACAGCACCGTGGTGCGCAGCAGGGTGCTCTTGCCGGTCTGCGGCGCGCCCACCAGGGCGAGGTTGCCGTGGACGCGTTCGAAGTCGAACTGGAGCGGCAGCTGCTGCTGCTGGAGGGGCAGGTCGAGCACGCCGACGGGGAAGGCGAGCCGGCCGGTGCCGGGCCACAGGCCGGCCTGGCGGCCGCGCCCCGGCTGCTCGGAGACCGGGCCGATCAGGCTGTCCAGCGGGATCGCGGCGGGCAGCGGGGCGAGCCAGACCTGGTGCACGGACTGCCCGAACCGGCAGACCTGGTCGACCGCCACCTCCATCTCGGTGGGGCCGGCGGGCAGGGCCGGCGGCTGGGACTCGGCGGGCTCCTCGGGCTCCTCCTGCGGCGCGGTGCGCAGTTCGAAGGGCACGACCGGGAGGCCGGCCGCGGCGCCGTCCTCGCCCGCGCCGGGCTCCTGGTACGGGCCGGAGATGTGGGCGACCCGGAAGCGCTGGTAGACCGACTCGTCCACCTTGAGGTAGGCGGAGCCGGGGATCGGGGGCAGCTGGTAGGCGTCGGGGGTGCCGATCACCGCGCGGCTCTCGGCGGCGCTGAAGGTGCGCAGGCAGACGCGGTACGACAGGTGCGACTCCAGGCCGCGCAGCCGGCCCTCCTCCAGCCGCTGGGTGGCCAGCAGCAGGTGCATGCCCAGGCTGCGGCCGACCCGGCCGATCTGGACGAACAGGTCGATGAAGTCGGAGCGCTGGGAGAGCAGTTCGCCGAACTCGTCGACCACGATCAGCAGGTAGGGCAGCGGTTCCAGCGGCTTGCCGTCCACGTCGCACTGCCCGGCCGCCTGGCGCAGCTGGTACTCGCGCAGCGAGTCGACGTTCCCGGCCGCGCGCAGCAGCCGCTGCCGGCGCTGCTGTTCGCCCTGGAGGGCGGCGCGGACCCGGTCCACCAGGGAGAGGTCGTCGGCGAGGTTGGTGATCAGGCCGGCCACGTGCGGCAGTCCGGTGACGCCGGCGAAGGTGGCGCCGCCCTTGAAGTCGACCAGCACCAGGCTGAGCAGCTCCGGGGAGTGGGTCATCGCCAGCCCGGTGACCATGGTGCGCAGCAGTTCGCTCTTGCCGGAGCCGGTGGCCCCGACGATCAGGCCGTGCGGGCCCATGCCGCCCTGGGCGGACTCCTTGAGGTCGAGCAGCACCGGGTCGCCCTCGCCGGACAGGCCGATCGGCAGGCGCAGCAGCCGCTCGTCGCCGGCCGGGATCCAGCTGACGGACGGGTCGAAGGCGGCCACGTCGGGGGTGCCGAGCATTTCGGGCAGGGTGATGGTGCGGGCCAGCAGCTGCTCGGGCTCCTCGGACAGGCTCAGCGGGGCCAGCGCCCGCGCGGTGAGCTCGCAGAGCTCCGGGGCGGGGGCGTCCGCGACGGCCCCCTCGACCCGGCTGTACAGCTCGGTGTTGCGGCCCTCCAGGACCAGCGAGCCGTCCTCGCCCACCCGGGCGCGCACCTCGGTGCGGGTGGGCTCGTCGCGCTCGGCGCCGACCAGGCAGATCACGGTGATGCCCAGGTCGGGCCCGGCCGATTCGAGCAGGGAGGTGGCCACCGGGCCGCGGGCCCAGGCGGCGGCCGGGTCGTACGGGTCGAGCAGGACGACGAGCCGTCGCATCACCGGGGCGGGGGCGCCCGCCAGGACGGGCCGGCGGGTGGTCCGCTCGGCCTGGGCGCGGGTGATCGCGCCCTCCAGGGCGTCGGCGAGCGCCTCGAACTCGGCGGCGACCAGCGGGACCACACCGGCCGGGCTCGGGGCGCCGGCCTCGTGGGTGTGCGGGAGCCACTTGGCCCACTCCCAGTCGGGGTCGCCGCCGGTGCAGACCACGACGGTGACGTCGTCGGGGGCGTGCAGCACCGCGAGCTGGCAGAGCAGCGAGCGGGCCAGCGCCCTGGTCCGGTCGGCGGGGCCGAGCAGGCTGAGCACGCCGGTCCTGACCAGGTCGACCAGGGCGGGCTGGCGGCCGACCGTACCGGCCTGGTCGACCACCCGCTGCGCGGCGGCGTGGGTCTGCTCGTCGTACTCCGCGAGCGGGTCGTTGCGGGTGCCGAGCTGGATCGGGGTGGCCAGCGGGCCCTGCCCCTGGCCCAGGCGCAGCTGCAGGAAGTCCTTGTCGGTGGCGCGCCGTTCCCAGACCCGGCGGCGGCGCTCGGCGAGCGCCCAGAGCCGCTCCGGCGAGGGGTGCAGCCAGCCGGCCGCCAGCCGCTGGCTGTCGGCGACCTGGCGGGCCGTCTTCTTGACGTCGGTCAGGTAGCGCAGGTAGCGCTCGCGCTGGCGGTCCTTGGTCTGACGGGTCGCGCTGCGCATCTGGTGGCGGACGGCGAGGGTGGCGGCGATCGAGATCAGCACGAAGCCGACGCCCAGCGCGATCAGCAGCGGGTTGCGGTACATCACCATGTAGGCGGCCATGCTGATGCTGCTCATCAGCGGCAGCAGCAGGGAGAGCCAGGTACTGGCCGAGGAGTTGGCGCCCTGCGGGGTCTGCGGCGGGGCGGGCAGCACCACGCGCTGGTCGGGCAGGGCCGGCGGCAGGGCGCGGGTGGGCCGGTGGAAGGGGATCCTGCTCACCTGGTTGTGCCTCTCGGTGCTCGACTGCGGCGGTGGTGCGGCGGGCCCTGGCGCGGGGGCGCGCCGGGGCCGGGGCGGGGGTCGGGCGGGTCAGAAGATCTCGGCGACCACGGTGTTGCTCTTGTCGTTGACGAGGTCCTTCGGCGGCGGGTTGTAGGCGTTCGGGTCGCCGGAGCCCGTCGAGGGGGCGCCGATGGCGGCGGTGAGCGGCGCGAAGAGCTTGGTGACGATGAAGTCCTCGGCGTGGTCGTAGTTGGCGGCCGCGCTGCCCACGGCGATCATCAGCCGCTGGAAGACCCCGTCCGCGCCGTCGGGCTTGGCCTTGGTCTTGGTCCCGACCAGTTCCGCCATGCAGGCGTTCCACTGGTCGAAGATCGCTTTGGCCTGGTCCGCGGTCTGTCCCGCCCAGCCCAGCTTGAGGTCGGCGAGGGTCTGCTCGATCGTGACCAGGCTGTCCAGGATGCTGTTCAGGGAGGTCTCGACGGTGGTCTTGGCGGCCGCCATCTCGTGCAGCGGGATGGTGAGCTTGACCGTGTCGTAGTCGGGCGTGGCCGGGGCGGGGGTGCCGGCGCCGGGGTCGACGCTCATCAGGCGCGGACGTTGTTGTAGTTGGCCAGTTCCATGTCGTGGTACATCCGGTAGGCCGACCGCATCCGCCTGGTCATCTCGTCGAGCAGGTTCTGCAGGTCGACCATGTCGTCCTTGTAGACCTTGGTGATGGCGGCGAAGGAGGTGCCGGCCGGGCCGATCCAGCCGGTCTCCAGGGGCGCCAGGGCCGTCGCGATCGCGTCGATCTCCCCCTTGATGTTCTCGCTCTCGGCGCCCAGCGTGCCGGACGCTTCGAGCAGTTGCTGCAGGTCGACCTTGAATTCCTGCAAGGTGTAGGCCACGGCAGGCGCTCCCCGGGGGCTCGTCGTTCGGCCGGTCCGCACCGGTCCGGCCCGGCCCGATCCGCGTACGGCTGGTCCACGTACGCACGTCGGCCCTGCGGAGTCTAGGCAGCGGCCGGACGGGCGGGACAGACCCGCTTTCTGTCCCCCCGGCGTCCCCGAACGGGGACCTCCCGCCCCGGGCGGCCGGTGGGCGAGGATGGCCCTGTTCACTGCCCGCTCCCTGCTCCGGAGGTCCGCGTGGTCGCCCCGATCAACTCCCCGATCTACGTCCCGTCGCCCGAGGACGGCGGCGGCGGAGACCCCAAGCCGGGCGGGGGCGCGGCCGACCCGACCCTGAAGATGCTGTGGGAGAACGGCTACGTCCCGGGCTTCAACGAGGGCTTCACGAACCCCGCCAACGCCCCGTCCGGGACCGGCCCGTCCGGGACCGCCCCCGCGCCGCCCGGCCACGCGTCCTTCTCGGTGGACCTGTCGACGGTCTACTCCGTCATCGTCAGCGGGGCGTCCACCACCTCCGGGGTGGTGGACGCCTACAACGCCCTGAAGGCCAAGGTGGACGCCGTGGTCGCCAGCGGCACCTTCTGGGGCCAGGAGTTCGCCCCCGTCGGGACCTGGTACGACAACTCGGGGATGGCCGGCGGGATGGGCCCGATCGCGCGGACGGGGCCCATCCCGGACAAGGGCGTCCAGAAGGCCGCCCAGAAGTTCGCGCCGATCATCAACCCCGAACTGCAGACGGCGCTGCGCCAGGTGGCCGACGCCGTCGAGATCTACGGCGTCTACCTGGCCCGGCTGGACCTGGCGGGCCAGGCCTACGCGTCCGCCGACCACGGGTCGATCCTCCCGGAGGTCGCGCCGAGGCCGACGGCCTGACCGGTCGCCGGCGCCGTGCCCCGGGGCGGGGAGCCCCGGGGCGCCGTGCGCCGGACCGCCGTGCCCCGGACCGCCGTACGTCAGACCGCCGTGCTCAGCTCCGGCAGGTCCTGCGGCAGGACGGTGGTCAGGTCCTCGGCCGTCGGGGCGTCGAGGTCGGCGATCCGCTGGGCGTGCCGCTCCGTGATCCACTGGAAGACCTGGCGGGCGGTACGGCCGTTGCCGAAGCCCTCGTCGCGCGGCAGCTCCGTGAAGTACCCGGCCAGCGCGGCCAGGGTCGGCTCCGGCAGGTCGTAGCGGTGCTGCTCGGCCTGGTGGGCGACGATGTCGACCAGCTCCGGGCCGAGGTAGTCGTCGAAGGTCAGCGTACGGGTGAACCGGGAGGCCAGGCCCGGGTTGGCGTCGATGAAGCGCTGCATGTCCCCGGGGTAGCCGGCCACGATCACCACGACCTCGTCGCGGTGGTCCTCCATCAGCTTGACCAGCGTCGAGATGGCCTCCTGGCCGAAGTCGCCGCCCTGGCCGTGCGGCACCAGCGCGTAGGCCTCGTCGATGAAGAGCACCCCGCCCAGCGCCCGGCGGAACACCGCCGTGGTCTTGGGCGCGGTGTGCCCGACGTACTCGCCGACCAGGTCGCCGCGGTCCGCCTCGACCAGGTGGCCGCTGGAGAGCATGCCCAGCGCGTGCAGGATCCGCCCGTACAGCCGGGCCACGGTGGTCTTGCCGGTGCCCGGGTTGCCCGCGAAGACCACGTGGCGGCTGGTGGGCGGCGGCGGCAGGCCCATCTCCTTGCGGCGCCGGACCAGTTGCATCAGCTTGACCATGGTCTCGACGTCGCGCTTGACCCGCTCCAGGCCGACCAGGCGGTGCAACTCCGCGAGCAGGGCCGCCAGTTCGGCCTCGGCGCGGTCCCGCTCCTCCGTCCCGTCCGCCTCGCCGTCGCCCGCCGGCGCGCCGGCCCCCGCCGTCGCCCCCGCCGTCGCTCCGGCCGTCGTTCCCGGCAGCGACCAGGGCCGGGCGATCCCGGCCGGGGTGCCCGGGGCGACCGGCTCGCCGACGGCCGGCAGGGTGGCCTGCTCGACCCGCTCCGTCCGGCAGTCCTCCAGCACGGCGGCGGCCCGCTCGGCCAGCGCGACGTCCTCGGCGGTGTCGTGGACGAGGCAGCGGCGCAGCACCGGATCGGCGCCCGCGCCGACGTACAGGGCCGGGTAGCCGGTCTCGGACAGCGCGCAGTCCTCCAGCAGGCCGTGCGCGCCCTCGTCCAGGTACAGGCCGTTCTTGGCGGTGCGCGCGATCGTACTGGCCCGCACCCGCGGGTCGGCGCCCGCCCGCACCACGATGCCGCTGCCCGCCGTGTCGGTGATCTCGCAGCCGTCCAGCACGGGGGTGCTCCGCTCGGCGGCGAGCAGGCCGGAGCCGCCGGTGTCGTGGATCCTGGTGCGGTTCAGCAGCACGCCGGTGCGCTCGCCGACCTCCACGCCCGCGCCCGCCGTGGCGGCGATCTCGCAGTCCTCCAGCAGCGGGCGGTGGCGGGTGTCCAGGCGTACGCCGATGCCGGTGGCCCGTACGGTGCAGCCGCGCAGCACCGCGTCGGCCCGCTCCTCCACCGAGACCCCGGCCATCCGGGCCTGCTCGACGGTGGTGCCCTCGGCGCTCAGCAGGGAGTTGCCGGTGACCCTGATGCCGTGCTCCGGCGTGCCGTGCAGGCGGCAGTCGGCCAGGTCGGCGGAGCCGCCCTCGCCCAGGTGCAGGCAGCTGAAGCCCGCGTCCGCCACCTCGCTGCCGCTCAGCGCCAGTTCGGCCTCGCCCGCCACGTACACGCCGTTGCCGGTGGCGCGCAGGAAGCCGCCGCCCTCGACCCGCGCCGAGGCGCTCTGGCCCAGGGCCAGCCCGGTGTCGCCGGTGTCGGTGGTGACGGTGTCGTACAGGCGCAGGCGGCTGCGGTCCACGGCCACGATCCCGGCGCCGCCGGTCCGCGCGACCCGGCAGTCCCGCAGCAGCACCCGGGCGTCCTCGTCGGCGAGGACGCCCACGGTGGCGGCGCCCGTGATCTCGCAGTCCGTCAGCACGGTACCGCCCTCGGCCGGCTCGGCCGACCCGGCCGCGAGCGGCTCGGGGGTGTCGGCCGAGACGTGCAGGCCCGCCGCGTGGTTGCCGTGCAGGCGGCAGGCGCGCAGCACCGGGGCCGCCGCGTCGGCCACCCGGACGGCCGCGCCACCGCTGCCGGTCACCTCGCAGCCCTCGAACGAGCCGCCGCCGGTGCCGCCGACGTACAGGCCCTGGGCGCTGCTCGGGCCGATCCTGGTGCTCCGCACCTCGGGGACGGCGCCCTCGGCGACCAGCAGCCCGACGCCCTCGGTGTCGGCCACCGCGCAGCCCTCGACCACGGCCCGGCTGTCCCCGCCCAGGCGCAGGCCGACGCCGACCGCCCCGCGGACGGCGCAGTCGCGCAGCACCGGCGCGGCCCGCCCGGCCACCTCGACCCGGCCGCCGACCACCTCGCAGTGCTCCAGCACGGGTGCGCCGCCGCCGATCAGCACGGCCGGCTCCCGCGGGTCGGCGCCGCGCAGCAGCAGCCCCCGCACGGTGGGGCTGCCGCCGGCCACGGTGAGCGCGGGCCCGCGCGCCGGGGCGATCGTGACCGTCCCCGGCCCCTCGGCCGCTTCCAGGCTGACCCCGCGCTCCAGCAGCACGCTCTCCGCGTACTCGCCCGGCATCACCGAGACGACCCCGCCGTCGGCGGCCGTGCGCACCGCCGCGCCGATGCTGCGCTGGACGCCCCAGCCCCGCTGGGCGACCTTGACCCACGTCTTGCTCATGCGCGCACCCCTTCGGGGCCTGGTACCACGGCGACCACAGGGCTCAATTGCAGGTCGCCCGCATCTGGGCGACCGCCAGGTGGGCGTTGGTCTTCGTCTTCCCGTGCCAGTCCAGGCCCCGGCTGTCCAGCTTGATCATCAGCACCCCGGTCGTGGTCTTGAACGTGCCGACGTCCTTCCACTCGCCGAGGTGGCCCCGCTGGTCGACGTCGAAGGCGTTCAGCATCCCGGAGGAGAGGCTGGACGACCCGTAGGCCTCGAAGTGCGCCGGCTCCCCGCCGACGTGCGTGATGTCGCCGTCCTTGGGCGTGTACACCTGGACCTGGCAGGTGGCCGTGCGCAGGCCCGCCGCGCCCGGGGAGAAGGTCCACAGGGCGTAGTTGCTCCGGTCGTCCTCCTTCGCGTCGCCCGACATCGGCATCGCGTCGAACTGGCCCTTGCAGCCGTCCTGCGCCCAGCCGGCGCTGCCCACGCTGACCCAGCCGGCGCTGCCGTTGGAGTACCGGCCGGCCTCGGAGAAGCCCTGGAGGCTGTTGGACGGGCAGCCGTAGCCGGCCACCGCCGTGTAGGCGGCGGACTTGGCCGCCGCCAGGTTGGGCGCCGGGACCGCCGGGGCCGGGGCCGCGGGGGCGGGAGCGGCCGGGGCGGGAGCCGCCGGCGCCGGGGCCGCCTGGTTGTTCCGGGGC
>NZ_JBHVEU010000345.1:0-9393 GCF_042802075.1 Kitasatospora sp. NPDC057518 | reverse complement strand
GTCGGGGCCCGGACCGCGTTCGGAGCGGCCGCGGTGCCGGATCCGGCTCAGGCGGAGGCGGCGTCCAGCAGGGCGGTCTGCTCCGGGGTGAGCTGCAGGGTGGCGCCGACCAGCAGCGGCGGGAGCTGCTCGACGGTGCGGGCGCTGGCGATCGGGGCGGCGACCGTCGGACGGGCGGCGAGCCAGGCCAGGGCGACGGAGGCGGGCTCCACCCCCTGCTCGGCGGCGACGGTGTCCAGCGCCTCCAGCACCTTGGGGCCGCGCGGCTCGGCCAGGTAGCGGGCGGCGCCCTCGGCGCGGGCGCTGGCCACGCCGTCGGCGCCCGGACGGTACTTGCCGGTCAGGAAGCCGGAGGCCAGCGCGTAGTACGGGACGGTGGCCAGGCCGTGCTCGGCGACCACGTCGGCCAGCGGGCCCTCGAAGGTGCCGCGCGAGACCAGGTTGTAGTGCGGCTGGACGGCGACGTACTTCGCCAGGCCCTCGCGCTCGGCGAAGGCCAGCGCCTCGGTGAGCCGCTCGGCGGAGATGTTGGAGGCGGCGACCGCCCGGACCTTGCCCTCGCGGACCAGCTCGTCCAGCGCGGTGACGAACTCCTCGACCGGGGTGTCGTCGTCCCGGTGGGTGTAGTAGAGGTCGATCCGCTCGACGCCCAGGCGGCGCAGCGAGTCCTCGGCCGCGGCCTTGATGTTGGCGGCGCCCAGGCCACCGCGCTCGGCGAGCATGCCGACCTTGGTGGCGATCACGACGTCCTCGCGGTTGCCGCGGCTGCGCAGCCAGTTGCCGAGGACGGTCTCGGACTCGCCGCCGGCGTTGCCCGGGGCCCAGGAGGAGTAGACGTCGGCGGTGTCGACGAAGTTTCCGCCGGCCGCCGCGTAGGCGTCCAGGACGGCGAAGGACTGCTGTTCGTCGGCCGTCCAGCCGAAGACGTTGCCGCCGAGGGAGAGCGGGAAGACGGACAGGTCGGAGGTGCCGAGGCTCACCCGGCTGTGGTTTCCGGTCATGAAGGCAGTCAACCCCATGGCCCGGCCCGGCATTCCGGGAACCCCGCGGTCTTCACGAGGCTGTTGCACGGAAGGGTGGTGTGGTCCGCGCGACGGGGGTCCGGGGTGTGCCCGAGGTGGGCTGATTCGTTAGAGTCCGTGCCATGGCTGACAACGACTACGACCCCGCCGGCAGCACCCAGATGTTCCGGGCGTTCGTCGACGAGAGCCCGGCGCCCCAGGCCCCGGGCAACGTTTCCACCTACGGCAGCAGCAAGAGCAGCGGCCGCACCGGCGTGATCGCGCTGGTCGCCGTCGTCGTGCTGGTCGTCCTGGGCGCCGTCGTCTGGCTGGCGGTCAAGTGACCTTCGCGCGGGTGGCCCTCGTCCGGGTCACCCGCGCGACGGAAGACGAACACCTCAGCAGGGCTTGCGCCAGGCGTTCAGTTCGAGCTTCTTCCGCATCGAACTGAAGCCCAGCGACTTGGCCTTGCCGCAGAACTGGTCCGTGTCGAGCTTGTACTCGACGTGGAAGACCGCCTTGCCCGCCTTGACGAAGGGCGCGACCCGGTCGCACTCGTCGAACTGCGCGCACTCCTCGTTGACCGCGAAGTCGAAGTCCGGGAGCAGGGCCGGGATCTGGTCCAGGTCGTTCTTCAGGCCGATGGCCAGGCCGCGTTCGTGGGCGAGCTGGGCCAGCATCCGGTTGTACTTGAGCTGGTCGTCCGGGGTCAGCGGGAAGCCACTGTTCTGGTTGTACGCCTCGATGGTGTCCGGCTCGACGGCGTCGAAGCCCTTGCTCCGGCACATGTCGAAGCGGGCGGCCATCAGCGGCTTCAGCTGGTCGAGCTTGCGGATGTCGAACCACTTCTCGCCCTTCCAGCCGGTGTCCGAGCCCTGGAGGGACTTGGCGAAGGCGGCGGAGTCGGGGCGGAAGTCCTCCCAGGAGCCGGCGTTGATGTAGCAGATCACCTTGCGGCCCTTGGCGTGCAGCGCGGCCACCACCGAGGCGTCGTTCTCGAAGCCGTCGATGTCGTAGACCGGGACGTCCACCGACTGGTCGACGCCGCCGCCGAGTTGCCACTGCCAGGCGAGGCCCGGGGTGGGCTGCCAGCGGGCGCCGGCCGGCGGTGCCGGGTTGCCCGGCGGGGTGCCGGTGCCCGGCGGGGTGCCGGGAGGCGTGCTGCTGCCGGGCGTGCCCGGGGCGGGCGCGGTGGTGCCGGGAGCGGTGGGCGCGGGGGTCGGCGTGCCCGGCTCGGTGGTGCTCGGGTCGGGGGTGCCGGGGGTGCTCGGCGCGGTGGCCGCGGGGGAGTTGCTCGGGGTGCCGTCGGCCGAGTCCTGGTCGTCCTCCGAACCCGAGCTGCTGCACGAGCTGACCAGCAGGGCGGTGGCGGTGGCGAGGGCCAGGGCGGCCGGGAGGTGCCGGTGGTTGCGGCGGTTCACGGTAGTCGGACTCCGGATCGGGTCAGGTCAGTTCGGCGGCGTTCAGGCCGTACGGCAGGGTGCGCCAGGGGTTCTCCCCGGCCCCCGGTACGGCGCAGCCGACGCCGGCTCGCCGGGCGGCGATCAGGGCGGCGGCGTCCTGGGCGTGCTCGGAAGGGACGTCGTAGACCAGGTGGCAGAAGCGGGAGGCCGCGTGCCGGCCGGTCCACAGCGGCAGCGTCATGGCGCGGTAGGCGTCCCAGTCGCCCTCGAAGGTCACCAGCAGGTCGGCCAGGCCGACTTCTGCGTAGCCCGGGTCCGGGTGCTCGCCGTGGCCGAACACCACGGTGCCGCAGCCGGCCGCGCGGGCGGCCGTGGCCAGCCGCCGGTAGTGCGCGAGCGCACCCGGGTGGGTGGAGACCTGGTCGAGGTAGACGCCGGTGATGCCGTGGCGCTGACGGTACGTCAGGATGTCGGCCACCACGGCCGCGTGCGGCCGGCGGCCGTAGTCGGTGTCGGTGTAGCCGACCAACGGCAGTCCGGCGGCGCGGAGTTCGTCGGCGGCCTCGGCGAAGACGTGGTCCGGGAACTCGCCCGGACCGTCGGCGAGGTTGAGCACGACGGCGGCGATCCGGGCGGGGTCGGCGGCGGCGACCGCCTGCCAGGCCGCCGGGTCCACCGCGGGGTGGACGTACAGCGGCACCAGCAGGCGGCCGTCGGGGGTGTGCCCGGCGGTCATGCGACCACCGGGTCGGGCGTGGGCCCGGCGGTGCCGAGCCACAGGTCGCGCAGGGTGTCGGCGAGGTCCGTCTCCGGCCGCCAGCCGAGCTCCCGGTCGGCGGCCGACACGTCGGCCTGCTGCCAGGAGACCGCGGCCGAGCGCTCGGAGCCCGCCCCGCTCTCGTCGATCCGGCCGGTGAAGCCGGCCGCGGTGACCAGCCCGTCCGCGATCGCCCGGACCTGCCGGGCGTGCCCGGAGGCCAGGTTGAGCACCCGGGGGAGCGGACGGTCGGCGGTGACGGCCAGGCCGACCGCCTTCGCCACGTCCCGGGCGTCGACGAAGTCGCGGTAGGCGGAGAGGTCGCCGACCGTGATCACGCCGTCGGCGCCCTCGGGCGCCACCCGGCGCAGCTCGGCGGCCAGCCGCCCGGGCAGCGAGCCCGCCGGGGCGCCGGGGCCGACCGGGTTGAACACCCGCAGCACCACGGCGTCCAGCGGCGAGCCGGCCACCGCGAGGGAACCGGCCAGCTTGGTCGCGCCGTACACGCCGACCGGGCGGGCGTCGGCGTCCTCGGCGAGGGACTCGCCCCGCGCGCAGACGCCGTACTCGCCGGCCGAACCGATGTGCACCAGGCGGGCCTTCGGGGCGCCGAGGGAGAGCGCCTCGCAGAGCACCGCCGGGCCGCGGGCGTTCACCTCGGCGAGCTTGACCGCGCTGCCGGCCACCGCGCCGGCGAAGTTGACCACCGCGTCGGGGGCCAGCGCGGACAGTTCCTCGCCGAGCGGGCCGGCCTGGGCGGTGGCCAGGTCCAGCCGGAGGTCGTGGGCGGGCCGCCGGCCTGCGGTCAGCACGGTGGCACCGGGCACTGACCGCAGGACGGCGGTGGCGTGACGGCCGAGGAAGCCGTCGCCGCCGAGGAGCAGAATTCTCACGCGGCCCGTCCGTCGCTCTCGACGCCCGCGGTGGCGGGCTCGGTGGTCGCGTCGTCCGGGGCGGTGCGGGCGGCCGGGATCGGCAGCTCCGCGACACCCGGTGTGATGCCGCTCGACTCGAAGGGCATCAGGACCGGACGGATGGTGGAGAACTCGGCGTTGGCCCGGTCGTAGTCGTCGGGCCGGCCGATGTCCAGCCAGTAGCCGCCGAACTCGTACGCGGCGGGCGGGGTCTCGGCGGCCAGCAGGTCGAGCACCAGCTCGTCGAAGCCCAGCGGCAGGCCGGGGGTGTACTTGGCCAGCGCCGAGCGGGAGACGCCGTACACGCCCATCGAGACGCGGTAGTCGATGCTGGGCTTCTCCTGGAAGCCGGTGATGGTGCCCTCTTCGGAGGTCAGCACGCCGAAGTCGATCTTGACCTGGCGGGCGTAGGTGGCGATGGTCAGCGGGGCGCCGGACGCCTCGTGGTGCTTGAGCACCCCGGCGAAGTCCAGGTCGGTCAGGATGTCGCCGTTCATCACCAGGAAGTGCTCGGGCAGGCGCTCCTGCATGGTGAGCAGCGGGCCCATGGTGCCGAGCGGGCTGTCCTCGACGGCGTAGCCGACCCGCAGGCCCCACTGCGAGCCGTTGCCGACGTAGGCGCGGATGATGTGGCCGAGGTGGCCGATGGCCAGGGTGACGCTCTGGAAGCCCGCGGCGGCGAGCTGGCGCATCACGATCTCCAGGATCGCGTGCTGGTCGCCGATCGGGACGAGCGGCTTGGGAAGCGCGGTGGTGTACGGGCGGAGACGGACGCCCTTACCGCCGGCCAGGATCACTGCGTGCATGGTGTTTCCCCCACGGAAAGGATGTGCAGGACACGAACCTTGGTTACCAGGACGAGCAAGATCGGTCGGGGCGGGTCAGACGTTGTAGATGTCGGTCTTGTAGCGGGCCAGGTTGGCCGGGTCGCGGAAGAACTCGATGGTCTGCTCCAGGCCCTGCTCCAGGCTGAAGTTCGGGGCCCAGCCGGTGGCCTCGCGCAGCCGGGTCGCGTCCGCGACCAGGCGCATGACCTCGGAGTTGGTCGGACGGATGCGCTGCTCGTCCTCCTTCACCACCAGGTCCACGCCCATCAGCTTGCCGACCAGGGTGACCAGGTCGCCGACCGAGATCTCGCCGCCGGTGCCGGCGTTGAAGGTCCGGCCGACCACCGTGTCGGCGGGCGCGGAGCCCACCGTGCGGAAGGCGTTGGCGGTGTCCTTGACGAACGTGAAGTCGCGGGTCGGGCGCAGGTCGCCGAGGGTGATCTCGGTCTGGCCGGCCGCGACCTGGGCGATCACGGTCGGGATGACGGCGCGCATCGACTGGCGCGGGCCGAAGGTGTTGAACGGGCGCAGGGTGACGACCGGGGTCTCGAAGCTGGCGTGGTAGCTGTCGGCCAGCCGGTCCCCGCCGGCCTTGGAGGCGGCGTACGGGGACTGGGTGTTGATCGGGTGGTCCTCGGTGATCGGCACGGTCTGCGCGGTGCCGTAGGTCTCGCTGGTGGAGGTGTGCACCAGGCGGGGGATCTCCTGGTGGCGCACCGCCTCCAGCACGTTCAGGGTGCCGGTGACGTTGGTGTCCACGTACGAGTGGGGGGCGCGGTAGGAGTACGGGATCGCGATCAGGGCGGCCAGGTGGTAGACCGCCTCGGTGCCCTTGACCAGGCCGTTGACCGAGCCCGGGTCCCGGACGTCGCCGAGGACGATCTCGACCGAGTCCAGCACCTCCTCGGACAGGGTCTCCAGCCAGCCGAAGGACGAGAACGAGTTGTACTGGACCATCGCGCGGACGTGGTGCCCGTCGGCGACCAGGGTCTCGACGAGGTGGGAGCCGATGAAGCCCTCGGCTCCGGTAACCGCAACGCTGCTCATGCGGATGTCGCTTTCTCGATCTGCCGGGGCGGCCGGACGCACTGGGGTGGCCGGCCGCCGTTGGCCCGGTGGGTGTCTCAGGTGGAACGGGTACGGCGGTGCACGCGAAGGAGGCGTGCGGGATATTCGATGTGTTCAGCGGTGCTGGGTGGTGCGTTTTCAGCGGTGCTGGGTGGTGCGGCCGAGCGCGGGCCCGGCCAGTGCGGTGAGGACGAAGGCGGCCGTCCCGCAGCCGATCAGCTGCAGGACGATCGGGTCCGCACCCGCCAGCAGCCCGGCGCTCTCGGCGACCGCGGCGGCCAGACAGACGAGGGCGGTGCTCCAGCTGAACCCGAAGGCGTTCAGCAGCAGCGCCAGCCAGAGCGAGCCGCCGAGGAGCAGCATCGCGCCGAGCTGCGGCACGCCGAGCGCGGGGGCGCCGGGCCACAGCACGGTCGCGGCGGCGTCCAGCGCGGCCACGGTGGTGAGGTAGATGAAGAGGCAGCCGAGCAGGATCCCGCCGGTGCGGCGGGTGAACTGGCCGCTGGTGTGGCTGGTGCGCAACGCGGCCACCGCCATCGCCCGGTAGCGGAAGAGCAGCCACTCGGCGAGGCCCAGGCTGAGCGTCAGCGCGATCATGGCCGGCCCGGTCGGGGTGGTCGACGTGGCCTGCGCGGGGAGGCCGCCGGACTGCACGGCCTGGTGGATCGTCCCGCCGAGGCCGGCGATCAGCGTGAGCGCGCCGCAGGCCAGGCCGAACAGCAGGTGCGGGACCTCCTGGCGGACCGGCAGCCTCAGCTCGACGGACTCGCGTTCGCCGCCGCGGATGCAGACCAGCAGCTCCCGGACGGCCAGTCCGACCGCCAGCACCAGCGACACGAGCAGCACGACCGTACGGACCGGCTGCGGGACGTCCGCCGCCAGCACCACGCCCGCGCCGACCGAGGCCGGGGCCAGCGCCAGCAGCAGGAACTTCTCCCGCCCGAGCACCAGCAGCACGGTGGCCGCGCCCAGGTAGCAGGACTGCCCGGCGGCGAAGCACAGCGCGCCCAGCGGCCCGCCGACCACGTACGCGGCGGCCGCCGCGACCAGCGCGCCGACCGGGGCGCCGACGGCCAGGCAGACCGCGGCCTCGCGGCGGCGCAGCCGGCCCAGCCAGCGGTAGGAGCGGTGCGCCAGCGCCTGGTTGAAGCCCCAGCTGACCAGCGTGGCGACGGACAGCGCGAGCATGCCCGAGGGCAGGCCGAAGCGCATCCGGGTGGTCGCGAACAGGTTGGCGCCGAGCAGGTAGCCGAGCCCCGGCAGGGCGAACACCAGGCCGCGCACCACGCAGCGCCAGGGGTCGGCCCGCCAGGGGTTGGCGAACTCGGAGCTCGGGCCGGGGTAGCGGCGCTCGACCTTCTCGAACAGTTCCTCGGCGACGGTGAACGCGTCGGGGCGGCCGTACAGCAGGGCGGCCTGCTCGTCCGACAGGCCGTCGGACTCCAGGAAGGCCGCGATCTCGTACGGGTGGACGGCGTCGGCGCAGACGTCGCGCAGGCGCTCGGCGAGCTCGTCCAGCGGGTCCGCGGGGAGGTAGAGCGAGTCATCCGGCTCCGGCTCCGGCTCCTGCTCCGACGGGGCGGGACGGCGGCGCTTGAGCGGCAGGGCGCGCAGCTGCACGGTCTGGTCGGGGCCGGCCTCGCCCGGAATCAGTCGCAACGGACCGCTCATGCGTCCACCTCGCTGTGCTCGGCGGCCGCTGAGCGGGACACGCGCCTCTCGATGGTTCTGTCGCCGTTCCCGTTCACGCGCCGACCTCGCTCGGCTCGGGGCGGGCGGCGGCCAGCTGCTGGTCCCAGTCGGGGCTGGGGACCTGGTCGGTGACGGCGACCATGCCGCCGGGCATCCAGCGGGCGGTGCCCAGGAGCTCGGTGTAGATGCCGCGGAAGCCGTCGATGTTCTGGCGGAGGGTGAACTGCTCGATCACCCGCAGCCGGGCGCCCTCGCCGAGCCGGGCGCGCCGTTCGGCGTCGCGCAGCAGCTCGATCGCGGCGGCCGCCATCGGTTCGGGTTCGCGCGGCGGGACGACCAGTCCGGTGTCGCCGACGGCCTCGCGCACGCCGCCGACGTCGGTCGAGACGGTCGCGCGGCCGCAGGACATCGCCTCGATCAGGGTGAACGGGAAGCCCTCGCTGATGCTGGAGAGCATGACCACGTTGCCCGCCGCGTACGCGTCGGTGATGTCGGCGACGCGGCCCTCGAAGGCCACCGAGTCGGCTATGCCGAGCTCGGCGGCCAGGGCTATGCAGCCGTCCCGGTACGCCTCGCCGCCCTTGGGGGTGCCGCCGAAGAGCCGCAGACGCGCCTCGGGGATCTCCCGCTGGACGATGGCGAAGGCCCGGATCAGCGTCTCCAGGTCCTTGATCGGGTCGACCCGGCCGGCCCAGCTGAGGGTGGGGGTCTCGGGCTCGGGGCCGGCCGGCGGGAAGGCCGCCGGGTCCACCCCGTTGTAGACGGTGCGGATGTGCGAGGACGGCGTGCCGCCGCGCTCCTCCCAGCGCCGGTTGTACCGGTTGCCGGGGGTGACGAGGGCGGCCTGCCGGTAGCTCTCCTCGGCGAGCATCCGGTAGAAGCCGAGCAGCAGCGCCTTGACCGGCCAGCGGTAGGGGCCGGTGCGGTAGCCGAGGTAGCGCTCGCGCAGGTAGATGCCGTGCTCGGTGAGCAGAAACGGTACGCCGTACTGCTGGGCGGCGATCAGCCCCGGCAGGGTGGCGAGGCCGCCGCTGGCCGCGTGCGCGACGCCGTCCTTGGGCGGCTCGACCGAGAGCGGCCGCAGGGCGTGCTCCAGCAGGTCGGTGGCGTTCAGGGCGTCGTGCAGGGTGGGCCGGGAGACGGCGGTCGGCAGGTAGTCGCGGGTCCAGACCTGCTGGAGGGTGCGCAGCGCGCGCTCGCTGCGCAGCGCCGGGCTGAGCAGCCCGTGCCGGGCGAGGTCGGCGAAGTTGTACAGCTCGGTGCCGAAGTGGGTGGTGTAGACCGGGTCGAGGATGGAGTGCAGGAAGCGCTCGTACGCGTTGAGGAAGCGCCGCATCTCCTTGCCGCGGGGCGCTCGGCCCTCCGAGGCGGGCCCCCACAGCGGCGCGGTGGTGACCGACCGTACGTTGGCGGGCAGTTCCCAGGCCAGTGGCTCGTGGCCGGTTCCGGTGACGGCGATGACGTCGAACTCGACGTCCGGCATGCCCTGAACGAGCTGGTCGCACCAGACGCTCACGCCGCCGTGCTGGTGCGGATACGTCCCCTCGGTGAGCAGGGTGACGCGCATTCCTGTCCCCCCTCCTGTTCTTGCGTAGGTTCCGGCCTGGATGACCGGAACGGGAGCCGTGGGGGGGCCGGGGCGGGGGGACGGCCCCGGCCCCCCCGGGGCGGGGGGGGGGGGGTTGCCGTTAACGGGTTCCGGAGGGGGCGGGGGGTGTGCTCGGCGGGGGC
>NZ_JBHVEU010000344.1:0-9415 GCF_042802075.1 Kitasatospora sp. NPDC057518 | reverse complement strand
GGCCCGGACCCTCGGGAGGCGGTGGCGGTCACTCGTGCCGTTCCGCTTCCACCGCTTCGTACAGTGCCTTGATGTTGCCGCTGCCGAAGGTCGTGGCCCCGACCCGCTCGATGACCTCGAAGAACAGGGTCCGCCGAGGGTGCAGCGTCCGGGTGAAGACCTGGAAGAGCTGGCCCTCGTGGTCCTCGTCGACGAGGATGCCCAGGGCGGCGAGCGCGGGCACGGAGTGCCGGGTCAGCCGCAGCCGCTCGGCGAGCATCCGGTAGTAGGGGCCCGGCGTCGACAGGAACGCCACCCCCTGCTCGGCCATCGTCCGGACGGTCCGCACGGCGTCGTCGGTGCGGAAGGCGATGTGCTGGACGCCGGAGCCGCCGTGGTTCTTGATGAAGTGGTCGATCTGGCCGGGTTCGCGGCTGGTGTCGGGCTCGATGATGGTGAGCGTGAGGCCGCCGGACGCCGACTGCACCACCTCGGAGTCCATGGCCTGGGCGCCGACGACGATCCGCTCGGTGAAGGTGTTGCGCAGGCCGAGGACCTGCTCGTAGAACGCGACGGTGGACCGGAGCAGGCCCGCCTCGACGCACACCGCGAAGTGGTCGACCGCCAGCAGGCCGGTGTCCGCTTCCGGCTCGCTCCGCGGTGCCGGGGTGAAACCGGGCAGCGGCCGGTGGTCGGTTCCCGCGCGGCGCTGGACCAGGGTGTGCCGGAGGTCGCCGAAGCCGGCGACGGCCGCGGTGACCACGCCGTCCGTCTCCTCGGGTTCGGCCAGTGGCCGGGCGCCGCGCCGGACGGTCGCGGCGAAGGCGGCGACCACGTCGGGTACGGCCAGGGCGATGTCGGCGACGCCGTCCCCGTGCCGCCGGACGTAGTCGGCGGCGGGGTGGTCCTCCGCCAGGGCCTGGGTGAGGACCAGCCGGATGTGCTCCCGGCCGATGGCGACGGACCTCGCCTCGCCCGGCCGGTCGGCCGTGGCGTACACGGTGAACCCGTAGGCCCGGGCGTAGTGGCGTGCGCTGGCGTCGAGGTCCTCCACGTACAGCTCTACGTGGTCGACGGACAGGTCGAGCGGTATGCCGTCCGGGTGTGTCGTCATGGTGGTGGCCTCCTTGAGGGATGGTCTGCCGGGCGTGCCGGTACCGGTGCCGGTGGCCGGTCCACTGGTGCTGGACCGGCCACCGCCAGGGCCCGCTACCAGGGGTCGACGCCGAGCAGCCGGCGGCCCAGCGGGGTCATCGCCGCGGTCTGCAGGTCGTTGTAGGAGTGACCGGCCGGGCGGTCACCGGGGCGTTCGCCGGCGTCCCAGGGCTGGTCGTCCCGCGCGTAGCGGACGAACTGGGCGACCCGGACCTCGGGGCGCCGGTTGTGCGAGGCGGCGTGCGGCATCAGATGGTGGGTCAGCACGAAGTCGCCTGCCTGCCCGGTCACTTCGACGCTCTCGAGGTCCGGGATGTTGCGCCACTTGTCGTGCAGCTGCCGTCCCTGGCGGACGGCGCGGGCCTCGGCCTCGACGATCCGGTGGCCGCCGGGCACGACGTGGATGCCGCCGCCGCCCGGGGCCACGTCCGTGAAGTAGTAGCAGCCCCCGATCTCGACCTCCTCGGGGGTGAGCAGGAACTCGTCGGCGTCCTCGGGTACCGCCGGGTCGATGTGCAGGTCCTGGCTCAGCTCGCTGGGGTGCGCCGTGTCGTTGCGCATGGTGATGGCCACCGAGCCGTCCCGGACGAGCAGTCGGGGGTGTCCCAGGAGCTGGGCCGCCACCCGGTAGAGCCGCTCGTTCTGGAAGAGCGGGATGAACTCCGGTCCGTCGAAGGTCTGGTTCCCCGGGGTGTTGAAGGGTTTGAACCGGCCGTCGTACGCCTCCCAGTGGTCGGGGACGCGCAGGTCTCGCGGGAGCAGGTCGAGGATCAGGCCGGCGTGGTGCCTGGCCTGCTGCCTGGTCAGGACGCCGCGGATCAGCAGGTATCCGTCTCGCCAGAAGCGATCGACCTCCTCCTGGGACAGGACCGGCTCCGGCATTGCGTTGGTCATGGGTGCTCCGAGGGTCGGTGGGTCACGGGTCGGTTGGCGAGGTCGCGTCCGCCGGGGGCCCGGTCAGCCGGCCGGCGCCGCGGGCCGGCCTCCGGCCCGGCCGGACGGACGGAGTTCCCGGGCCAGGCTGCGCAGGGTGGCCATGCCGCTGACCTGGGCGAAACCGGGCGGGTGGTAGCCGAGCCGGCGGAGCAGCTCCGCGAAGCGCGGGTAGTGCTCCGGCCGGCCGCCCGCCCGCAGGTAGCAGAGGTCGAGGTCGGGGGCCCGGCCGGGCCCGGTCCCGGTCAGGGCGGTGAGCAGCGCGGTCTCCTCGGCCGTGGCCGCCGGGCGGCCGGGGAGCGCCCGCCCGTCCGAGGCGTCGCCGCCGTCGATCCCGAACCAGTCGGGGACCGCCGGGATCGCGCCCGTGTGCACGGCTCGGAGCAGTTCCTCCCGCAGGTCGAACGGGGTGAGCGCGCTGCCGTCGGCCGCGGTGACCCGGGCGGTCAGCCGGGGGGTGCCGGACGCGCCGCCGGGTTCGAGCGACGCCCCGGCCGCCGTGACCCCGGGCAGGGCGAGCAGGAGGTCCTCGATCGCGCGGAGGTCGATCCACCGCCCGCCGGAGTACCGTTCGCGGGGGCCGCGGGGAAGCCGGAGCAGTCCCACGGCGGACGCGACCTCGTCCGGCGAGCAGTCCCGGCCCGTCGCGGCCCGGGTCAGGACCAGCTCGACGCCGCGCAGCAGTGCCGCGCACTGCTCGGGTTCCAGGACCCTGGAGTCGCCGTGGACGGACAGCCGGACGGTGTGCGGGTCGGCCCAGCGGACCGACAGGCTGGCTCCGTACTCGTAGGAGGTCTCCGCGGTGGTCGCCCAGCTGATCCGGGAGCCGGGCCGGTCCGTGGAACCGGGCCCGTCCGTGGAACCGGACCCGCCCGTCGAGCCACGCCCGTCCGTGGGACCGGGCTCGGCCTCGATCAGCTCCCGCCAACCCTGCGGCGGCGGAATGAAGTTGAAGGCGAGGTCGGTGGAGAGGCAGACGCCTCGACGGTGTTGGGCCTCGACCCGTTCGCGGATCAGGTCGAAGGGGTCGTACCGGCCGTAGGCGGGGTGCCCCTCGGCCAGGGTCCGCTGGACCTCGGCGGCCGCTTCCAGCAGGCTCCGGCCCTGCCGGCGGAGGGCCACCGGGGAGCGCTGCGCGGTGGCGCACAGCACCCGGCGGAGGTCGGCGTTGTGCCGGTTGTCGAGCGACACGTTGACGGTGCACGCGTCGGTGTCGGCACGCAGGCAGAGCAGTTGGGCGAAGGCGGCGAGGACGACGGCCGAGGGCAGCAGCCCGGTGTGGGCCATGCCGCGGGCGAAGAGGCCGTCCGCGCCGGGCAGGGTGAGCGTGCTCCGGTAGTAGCGGCCCGCCGTCCCTTCGCCGGGAGGGTGGTGCGGGTGCATCCGTGCCGGTGCGTGGGAGAAGTGCCGCCGCAGGTAGTCGAGCGCCCTGGTGCGTTCGGTGTCCTCGTCGGGGTCGGCCTCGCGCCGGGCCTGCTCGGCCGGCTGGATCCCGGGTCCCCGGTGCGGGACTCCGGTGTCCGGGCTGTCTGTCCGTCCGTGCAGCAGGTCGGTGAGCTGCTGGTCCACCACGCCGTGGAACCCGGCGTCCACGGCCACATTGTCGGCGACCACCGCCAACCAGCGCCGGTCCTCGGACCGGAGCAGATGGAACTGCACGAGGAACCGGCCGACCCTGCCGTGGGTGTGCGCGGTGAACACCCGTACCAGGTCGCCCAGGCTCCGCTCGGCGGTGCCGTCCGGAGCGATGTCGACGACCCGCACCGGGGAGCCCGACGGGTGGACCAGCTGCCGCAGTTCTCCGTCGACGACGGCGAGGGAGGTGCGGAGGATCTCGAACCGGTCCTCCAGCGCGTGCACCAGGCGCTGGGCGGCGGCCTCGTCGGTCCCCGCCGGGAGCGGCCGGAGTCCTTCGGCCAGCCCCTTCTCCAGGAACCACTGGAACTTCTGCGCCCTGGTCAGGGGCGCGTCGGCGGGGGCCCGGCCGCTCATGCGGGGCCTCCGGCGGGAGTCGGCCGCGGCGAACCGGCCGGAGCGCCGGCCGCACCGTCGGCCCGCACGGCGGCGGATCCGTCGGCCAGGGCGGACAGTCCGCGGATGGTCGGGGAGCCGATGACGTCACGCACCGTGACCGGGACGCCGGACAGCCGGGTCGCGGCGGTGGCCAGCTGCACCGCCGAGACGGAGTCTCCGCCGAGCGTGAAGAAGTCGTCGTCGATCCCGACCTCGGTGAGTCCGAGCATCTCGCGCCAGAGCGCGGCGAGCGCCGACTCCAGCTCGTCGCGGGGGGCGGTCGGGGAGCCCTGGGCGGCATCGCGCTCCTCGGCGGGGGCGGGCAGCTTCGCCGCGTCCACTTTGAGGTTCGTCGTGAGCGGGATCGCCGGTATCACGGTGATCGAGGCCGGGCGCTGGTACCGCGGCAGCTCCGTCGAGAGTCGCCGGCGCAGGTCGGCCACCAGTTCCCGGTCGCGTCCCGCGCCGTCGGCGGTGCCAACAGGTCCCGAGGCAGATCCGGAGGCAGGTCCCGAGGCCGGTCCGGACGAGGGGACGACGTAAGCGTCGAGGCGCTTGTCCCCCGCGCCGTCGTCCCGGGCCACCACGACCGCGTCGTGCACCCCGGGGTGCCGGGTGAGCGCGGCCTCGATCTCGCCCGGTTCGATCCGGTAGCCGCGCACCTTGATCTGGCGGTCGATCCGGCCCAGGAACCGCAGCGCCCCGTCCGGGCCGCGCCGGACGAGGTCACCGGTGCGGTAGAGCGGGGAGCCGGCGTGGTCGTCGGGGTCCGGGACGAAGCGTTCGGCGGTGAGTTCGGCGCGGCCGAGGTAGCCGCGGGTCATGCCGGCTCCGCCGATGTGGAGCTCTCCGCTCTCCCCGTCCGGAACGTCCGCTCCGTCCGGCCCGAGCACCCGGACCCGGACCCGGTCGAGCGGGGTGCCGATCGGGATCATCGTGGCGTCCGGTGCCATGGTCCGGACGTCCTGGTAGGTCGCGAAGCCGGTCGTCTCGGTCGGCCCGTACAGGTGGATCAGCCGCCCCGCGAAGGCCTGCCGCGCGAGGTCCGCCACCTCGGCCCGGATGGAGTCCCCGCCGAACAGCAGGGTGTGCACCCCGGAGAGGTCGGCGAGGTGCGCCGGCTCCAGCAGCCGGAAGACGGGGCTGGTCAGGTGCAGGACGGAGACGGCGTCCCGGTGGACCCGGCGGCAGAGGGTGGTCAGGTCGGTGCCGCCGAAGCTGTAGACGACGCAGGTCGCGCCGTTGAGCAGGGGCCCCCAGATCTCGAAGGTGGAGGCGTCGAAGGACAGTGTGGCGAGGGCGGCGACCCGGTCGTCCGGCGCGATGGACACGTAGTCCTGATCGGTCACCAGGTGGACGACGCTCCGGTGCGGAACCAGGACGCCCTTGGGTGTTCCGGTGGATCCGGAGGTGTAGATGACGTTGGCGAGCTCCGGCCGGCCGACGGCGGGCAGGTTCCCGGAGGGGTGGTGGGCCGGGTCCTCGTCGAGCAGGACGACGGTCGCCCGGCCCGCGGGGAGCCGGTCGGCGAGCCGGCGCTGGGTCACCAGCACCGGGGCGGCGGTGTCCCTCAGCATGAACTCCAGCCGCTCGGCGGGGTATCCGGCGTCGAGCGGGACGTACGCACCGCCCGCCTTCAGGATGCCCAGCAGCCCGACGATCATCGCCGCGGAGCGTTCGACGCAGATGCCCACGAGCGTGTCGGGCCCGACGCCCGCCTCGCGCAGCCGCCAGGCCAGCCGGTTCGCGCGGGCGTTCAGCTCGCGGTAGCTCAGCTGCCCGTCGTCCGCGACCACGGCCGTCCGGTCCGGGGCGAGCTCCGCATGGTGTTCGAACAGGGCGTGCACGGTGGCCCCCGGCTCGTCCCCGGTCGGTCCGTTGTTCCGCTGGATCACTGGCTGACTCCGTCCTCTCGTGCGCTGACCGGGTCGATGGACACGGCGCCGCGTAATGCGTGTTGATGGGACCGACGCCGACGCCGCGCGGGTGGGCGGGAATCCCGGCGGCCGACGGGTCGCGCGGGTTCCCGTGAAGGTCCGGGTCGGCCGGGACGGAATTGTCAGGTGTCCTCACTCCGGCCGGGCCGGGAGGCGGAAAGGGCCGACCGCGGCGCGTCCGGGAATTCCGTCGGATCCCGTTTTCCGCCGCACCGGGCAAGTGCCGGAACCTCCAGGAGCCTAAGCAATCGGAAGAGGTCCCGCCACCCTCTTCCGGGGAATACCGGCAATCATGCGCTATGTCCGATCCGGCCCCGCTTGCCCAGATCGCCGGAGACACGCCCGGTTGTCCGATGGTCCGTCACATGCCCTCCGGGGAAGCCCTGTCGAGCGCGCTGGAGGATCCGACTCCACTTGTGATCCGATGTGAAAATAGACGGCCCAAACGGGTCAAATGGGGACGCCGGCACCGTGAGATGCAATGTGCCATTGCACATCAACTGCTTGTCATGGACTATGGATCAAGAACCACGACGCCATGGTTCCGGAGCCGACCGGGGGGTTCGCGTATCCGTCGGAGCGTGACGGATGCGCGGAACGGGACGCATTCCGCGCATCCCCGCAGGCATTCCCCCGGTCATTCGCGCCCGAGGCCCCGGCGAATTCGCCGAAGCGGCGGCATCAGGTGGGGAATTGCCACTGAATCGATGCACGAACATCGTGGGCTGGACCCGCCCCGTTCCAAAGGAGACCCGTGTCTGAGAACCGATCCTCGGCCCTGATCGTCGGAGCGGACCCGTACCTGATCCGGGCCGCGCTCCGCAACGGAATCGAGCCCGTCGTGGTGCACGGCCCCGGCCTGCGCGACTGGGGGTTCATCGGAATTCCGGACGGGGTCGAGACCGTCTTCGCCGAGGACACCTCCAGCGTGGAGAGCGTGCTGCTCGCGCTGCACCGGGCCGGCCTCGCCGACCGGGACTTCGACTGCGTCCACACCGGGGACGAGTTCGCCCTGGTCACCGTGGCGGCCCTGGGCGAGGTCCTGGGCGTCCCGGTCGCCGTGGACCCGGACACCGCCGTGCGGTTCCGGGACAAGTGGCTGCAGAAGGAGGCGCTCGCCGCGGCCGGCATCGAGGTCACCCGGTCCCGCCTGATCGAGGACGTCCACCACCTGGATCCGGCGAGCGTCGAGGACTTCGACAAGGCGGTCCTCAAGCCGGTCGCCGGTGCCGGCACCAGGAACACCTCGGTCGTCGAGGGCCGCGCCGGGCTGATCGCCCGGTGTGCCGATCTCCGGCGCGCCGGCATGCCCCAACGGACCTTCGTCCTGGAGGAGTTCGTTGCGGGCGACGAGTGGATCGCCGACGGCGTGGTCTTCGACGGAGAGCTGCGGTTCCTCAGCGTCAGCACGTACGGCGAGCCCTGCCTGAGCACGGTGGACTTCAACCGGGCGCTCCAGGTCGAGGTGTTCGACCCGGTCTCCGACGCCTCCGCCTACGACCTCGCACGCTCGGTCGTGGAACCGGCGCTGCGCGCGCTCGGCCTGCGGCGCGGCACCTTCCACATGGAGCTCTTCCACCAGCCGGACACCGGGAAGCTGGTATTCGGCGAGTGCGCGGCCCGGACCGGCGGACTGCTCCAACCCGAGCTGGTCGAAGCCAAGTTCGGCGTCGACCTGGCGCTCGCCGGGCTGCGCTGCGCGGCCGGGACCGACCCCCGGATCGAGCCCTCGGTGCGGCCCGACACGATCGGCTCCACCTACCTCAACAACCGTCCCGGCGTCCTGGTCGGCTACCCGACCCCGGCCGAGGTGCGCGCCCTGCCCGGGGTCGAGTACCTGCGGCTCGAACTCCCCTACGGCTTCCGCATGGCGGACGCGCTCGCGAGCACCACCGAGGCCGTCGGCCAGGTCGTGCTGAGCGGCCGCACCCGGGAGGAGTTCCGCGACCGCCGCGACTCCCTGACCGCGTGGTTCGACGAGCGGCTGCTGGTCGTGCCCGCGCACGCGAGCTACCCCGAACTGCGCCGGTGGCAGAAGGAGAACTGGCCGGAATCCGCTTCCTCCTTCGGCACCTACTCGGACGACTGAGGCCGACCGCCGCCCGGGCCGCGGACCTCACCCGCGGGACGGCCGCCGCACGCGCCGAACCACTTCCCCCACCGCGTCTCGAAGGACCATCATGCAAAGCCACCACCGCTTGATCCGCTCCTTCCGTCAACTCACGACCGATGCCCTGCCGGCGGAAGCCCCCGTCGTCACGCTCTTCAGCGGAGGGCTCGACAGCAGCTTCCTCCTGCTGCGGCTGAAGAACGCCGGGTTCCGGAACGTCCACGCGTTGAGCGTGGACCTCGGCGAGGACGAGACCAGCGAACAGAAACAGCAGATCGCCGACGAGCTGGGGGTCCGGCTGCACGTCGTGGACGGCCGTGGAGCCTTCGCCGACGAGTTCGTGCGGGCGGCCATCGTCAGCCAGGCGGTCTACCTGGGGACCCACCCGGTGAGTTCGACCCTGAGCCGCCCGCTGATCGCCCGGTTCGCCACCGAACTGGCGGCGGAACTCGGGGCGGCGGCCGTCCTGCACACCGCCAACCGCTCCCAGAACACCATGCGCAGACTCAACGGCGCCCTGGAACTGCTGGGCTTCGACGGCGCCTACGGCAGCCCGTACGACCTCGACCCGGTGGGCCGGGAGGTCAAGATCCAGGAGCTGAAGGAGGCCGGCCTCGCCCGGATGAGCGAGCGCGTCGTGAGCGGCGACTCGAACCTCTGGTGCCGCGAGTTCGAGTCCGGGCTCCTGGACGACCCCGAGCAGCACGCGGTGCCGGAGCAGCTGTTCCGGTGGAGCGCGCGCCGACCGGCGGTCACCGAGGACGGCGTCGAGGTGCGGTTCGAGGGGGGTACGCCGGTGGCGGTCGACGGCACCCGCCTGCCGCTGGTGCCGCTGATCGACCAGCTGAACCGGCGGGTCGGCGCCTTCGGCCTCGGGCGGTACAGCGGCCTGGAGCACCTCGCCGGCGGCGAGAAGGTGCTGGAGATCCGGGAGATGCCGGCCGCGTGGCTCCTGCTGCGCAGCTACCGGCACCTCGAGTCGGCGGTGCTCTCGGCCGAGACGATCCGCGAGAAGATGCACCTCGAACAGCTGTGGGTGCGGGAGGCGCTGGAGGGCCGCTGGTTCGGCGAACTGCGGGCGGCCACCCAGTCGTTCATGGACTTCTGCGCCCGGCCGGTGACGGGCTCGGTGCGCTGGCGGCTCACGCCCGGCGGGGCCGAGACCCGGGCCATCGAGGCCGACCGGCCGGTCTACCTGCGCGATCGGGAGAGCTGGGAGCAGCAGTCCGTGAGGGCGGAGCTCGCCGTGCTGGCGGGGGCCTGATGCGCGGCCCGTACCGTCCCGTAC
>NZ_JBHVEU010000343.1:0-9423 GCF_042802075.1 Kitasatospora sp. NPDC057518 | reverse complement strand
TCGGACCGCCTTCCAGCGGACCCTCCGGGCTTCGTTCTTTCGTGTTTCCAGCTTATCAGATGTTTTCCGCTCCGTTTTCCGGAGTTTCATTCATCCGATTTGCTTTCGCCTTTCGGCGCTCCCGAACTCTATCAGAGTCTTTCGGTCCGTTTTCCCCGGTCGTTCTCGAATTCGAATCCGAATTCGAGCCCGTTTCCGAGGGGCCGTCCCGTGGGGCAACCCGGAGAACATTACGCACCGGGTCGCCCCACGTCAAACCGGCCTCAGCCGGTCTTGAGCGAGCCTCAGACCTCGACGACGACCGGCAGGATCATCGGCCGGCGGCGGTAGTTGTCCGCGACCCACTTGCCGATGGTCCGGCGGACCAGCTGCTGCACCTGACGGGGCTCCAGCACGCCGTCGCTCGCCGAGCGGTCCAGGCCCTCCTGGAGCTTGGCGACGACCGGGCCGAAGGCGTTGTCGTCGATGCCGGAGCCGCGGGCCTGGATGGTCGGGCCGCCGACGATCTTGCCGTTGGTCGAGTCGACCGCGACGAAGACCGAGATGAAGCCCTCCTCGCCGAGGATCTTGCGGTCCTTGAGCGAGGCCTCGGTGATGTCGCCGACCGAGGAGCCGTCCACGTAGACGTACCCGGCCTGCACCTTGCCGACGATCCGGGCGACGCCCTTCTCCAGGTCGACGCAGACGCCGTCCTCCGCGATGACCACGCGGTTGCGCGGCACCCCGGTGGCGATGCCCAGCTCGGCGGCCGCGCGCAGGTGGCGCCACTCGCCGTGGACCGGCATCAGGTTGCGCGGCTTGCAGATGTTGAAGAAGTAGAGCAGCTCGCCGGCCGAGGCGTGGCCGGAGACGTGCACCTTGGCGTTGCCCTTGTGCACGACCTTGGCGCCCCAGCGGGTCAGGCCGTTGATCACCCGGTAGACCGCGTTCTCGTTGCCCGGGATGAGCGAGGAGGCCAGGACGACGGTGTCGCCCTCGACGATGCGGATCTGGTGGTCGCGGTTGGCCATCCGGGACAGCGCCGCCATCGGCTCGCCCTGCGAACCGGTGCAGATCAGCACGACCTCCTTGTCCGGCAGGTCGTCCAGCTGCTTGACGTCCACGACCATGTTGCCGGGGACCTTCAGATAGCCGAGGTCGCGGGCGATGCCCATGTTGCGGACCATCGAGCGGCCGACGAAGGCGACCTTGCGCTTGTACTCGTGCGCGGCGTCCAGCACCTGCTGGATGCGGTGCACGTGGCTCGCGAAGGAGGCCACGATGATGCGCTTGTCGGCGTTCGCGAAGACGTTGCGCAGCGCCGCCGAGATGTCCCGCTCGTGCGGGATGAAGCCGGGGACCTCGGCGTTGGTGGAGTCCACCAGCAGCAGGTCCATGCCCTCCTCCGCCAGCTTGGCGAAGGTCGGCAGGTCGGTCAGGCGGCCGTCCAGCGGGAGCTGGTCCATCTTGAAGTCACCGGTGGCCACGACCATGCCGGCGGGGGTGCGGACCGCGACCGCCAGGGCGTCCGGGATGGAGTGGTTGACGGCGATGAACTCGCAGTCGAAGGGGCCGATGCGCTCGCGCTCGCCCTCCTTGACCTCCAGCACGTACGGCCGGATGCGGTGTTCGGCGAGCTTGGCCTCGATCAGGGCGAGGGTCAGCTTGGAGCCGATCAGCGGGATGTCCGGGTTCTCCCGCAGGAGGAAGGGGACGGCGCCGATGTGGTCCTCGTGCCCGTGGGTGAGGACGATGCCGTCGACCTTGTCGAGACGGTCCCGGATGTAGCTGAAGTCCGGGAGGATCAGGTCCACGCCGGGCTGCTCGTCCTCGGGGAAGAGGACGCCGCAGTCGATGATCAGGATGCGGTCGCCGTACTCGAGGACCGTCATGTTGCGGCCGATCTCGCCGAGGCCGCCGAGCGGAGTGATGCGGAGGGCGCCCTCCTTCAGTGCCGGGGGCGCGCCGAGCTCGGGGTGCGGGTGGCTCAAAAGACTCTCCTCACGACGCGCGCCATATGTCCGGGGTCCTCCCCCTGGAGACATATGGCGCGCGTACTCAGTGTCGTTTTCCTACTGGGTCTGTGCTCTCGCGCCTACGGTCCGGTCCAGCGGCGGACCCGGGGAGGTCCGGCGAGCCGGGGGCGCGCACGTCCGTGTCTGCTAAAGGTGTACCCCGCCGGAGGCGAGATCCTGCTTCAACCGCTCGATCTCCTCGGGCGTCGCTCCGACCAGCGGGAGTCGCAGCGGGCCGGCGGGCAGGCCCTGGAGTTCCAGCGCGGCCTTGGCGAGGATCACGCCCTGGGTGCGGAACATACCGCTGAACACCGGCAGCAGGCGCTGGTGGATGCTCGTGGCCTTGACCACATCGCCCGCCAGGAAGGCCTCGACCATCGCCCGCAGGTCCGCCGCCACCACGTGCCCGACGACGCTGACCACGCCGACGGCTCCGACGGACAGCAGCGGCAGGTTGAGGATGTCGTCGCCGGAGTACCAGGCGAGGTCGGCGCGGGCGATGGCCCAGGCCGCGGCGCCGAGGTCGCCCTTGGCGTCCTTGTTGGCGACGATCCGCGGGTGCTCGCCGAGGCGGACCAGCGTCTCGTGGCTCAGCGCGACCCCGCTGCGGCCCGGGATGTCGTACGCCATGACCGGCAGGCCGGTGGCGTCGGCGACCTCGGTGAAGTGCCGGTACAGGCCCTCCTGCGGGGGCTTGTTGTAGTACGGCGTGACGACCAGCAGGCCGTGCGCCCCGGCCGCCTCGGCCTGGCGGGCCAGCTCCACGCTGTGGTGGGTGTCGTTGGTGCCGACGCCGGCCACCACGTGGGCGCGGTCCCCGACCGCCTCGACCACGGCGCGGACCAGCTGGGCCTTCTCGGCGTCGCTGGTGGTCGGGGACTCACCGGTGGTGCCGTTGACGACGAGGCCGTCGTTGCCGGAGTCCACGAGGTGCGTGGCGAGGCGCTGGGCGCCGTCGAGGTCGAGCGCGCCGTCGGCGGTGAACGGGGTGACCATGGCGGTCAGGACCCGGCCGAACGGCGTCTGGGGGGTGGAGGTCGGAGCCATGCGTCCAAAGCTACTCGTAGGCGGTGGGGCGGTACCCATGCCGGTCCGGTGTTCGGACAGGTGCAGCGCGTCGGTGGCGCGGACGTGGGATTCCGGTGCTGCCCGCTCGGGGGTTCGGGCAGCACCGGAATCCGTGTTCACGAATGTAGGGAGCGGCTAGAAAAGCCGCAATCCAGACATGCCAGACACTCTGCCCGTATGCCTGTCGTCCCAGGTCAGGGGGCGACCCGGCCGTGCTTCTCGAAGGCCGCATGGGTGAGCGGCATGAGCCGGGCCCACTGCTCCTCCATCTGCTCGGCGACCATCTCGATCTCGCGCTGCGGGAAGGACGGCACCGCCGAGTTCTCCCGCCGGGTGCGCAGCGACAGGAAGTGCATCAGCGAACGCGAGTTGCAGGTCGCGTACATCGAGGAGAACAGGCCCACCGGCAGCACCGCGCGGGCCACCTCGCGGGCCACCCCGGCGGCCAGCATCTCCTGGTAGCGGGCGTAGGACTCGACGTACGCGGCCTCCATCGCCGCGGTCGTGGTCCGGTGCTGCTCCGGCGTGCCCTCGTGGAACTCGTACTTGCCGGGGCGGCCCTCCTGGACGAGCTTGCGCTCCTCGCCCGGGACGTAGAAGACCGGCTGGAGCTCGCGGTAGCGGCCGGACTCCTCGTTGTACGACCAGCCGCTGCGGTGCCGGTGGAACTCCCGGAACACGAAGATCGGCGCGCTGATGAAGAAGGTCATCGAGTTGTGCTCGAAGGGCGTGCCGTGCCGGTCGCGCATCAGGAAGTTGATCAGGCCCTTGGACTTCTCCGGGTCCTGCTGGAGGGCCTCCAGGGACTGCTCGCCCGCGGTCGAGACCCGGGCCGCCCAGATGACGTCCGAGTCGGCGGCGGCGCTGCGGACCAGCTCCACCGTCACGTCGCTGCGGAAGCTGGGGGCCGTCGGTTCGTCGCTCACGCGTTACTCCTTGCGGGTTCGGTGCTGTGCAGCTTGATGGCGTGCTGCATGGTCTTGCGGGCGCGCGGGGTGTCGCCGGCGTCGGCGTAGGCCACGGCGAGGCGGAACCAGACCCGCCAGTCGCCCGGCGCGTCCTGTGCCTCGGCCTGACGGCGGGCGAACACCGCGTCGGCCGAGGCCCGGTCGATCCGCCCGCCCTTGCTGCGCTCCAGCTCGTCCACCGGCAGGCCGCCCTCGGCCTCCAGCTCGCGGGCCAGCCGCTCGCTGTCCCGGCCGAAGCGGACGGTCTGGCGCAGGAACCAGACCCCGATCACCGGGATCACGAAGGCGCAGACCCCGATGCCGATGCCGAGCGGCTTGCCGGTGGCGATCAGCTGGACGCCCTCGCCCACGCAGACCAGGGCGACCAGCAGCAGCACGCCGGACAGGACGAAGAAACCGGTACGGGAGGTCATCGGGCCCCTCCGGGGATCGATACGGTCCGGTTCGGCGTGCTCTGGTACGGCACGGTCTGGTTCGACACTGTCACAGGTCCAGGAAGTGTTCGAGGCCGAAGGTCAGCCCCGGCGTCCCGACGACCTTGCGCACGCCCAGCAGGATGCCCGGCATGAAGCTGCTGTGGTGCAGCGAGTCGTGCCGGATGGTGAGCGTCTCGCCGGTGTCGCCGAACATCACCTGCTGGTGCGCGAGCAGGCCGCGCAGCCGCACCGCGTGCACCGGCACCCCGTCCACGTCGGCGCCGCGCGCGCCGGGCAGGCTGTGGGTGGTCGGGTCCTGCTGCGGCGGCCGGCCGGCCTCGGCCCGGGCGGCGGCGATCAGCTGGGCGGTGCGGGTGGCCGTGCCGCTGGGGGCGTCGGCCTTACGGTCGTGGTGCAGCTCGACCACCTCGACCGACTCGAAGTACCGGGCGGCGATCTGGGAGAACTTCATGCCGAGGATGGCGCCGATGGAGAAGTTCGGCGCGATCAGCAGGCCGAGCTCCGGGGCCTCGTCCAGCCAGCCGCGGACGGTGGCGAGCCGCTCGTCCGTCCAACCGGTGGTGCCGGTGACCACGTGGATGCCGTGGTGCAGGCAGAAGTCCAGGTTGCCCATCACCGAGTCGGGATGGGTCAGCTCGACGACCGCCTGGGCGCCGGCCTCGGTCAGCTCCTCCAGGTCCGACCCGCGGCCGAGGGTGGCGACCAGCTCCAGGTCCGGCGCGGCCTCCACGGCCTTGACCGCCTCGGAGCCGATCCGTCCCCTGGCGCCGATCACGGCGACACGCAGCGTCATGGCAAAAGTTCCTCTCACCTGGGATTCAGCGGATCCGGAAAAGCGGATCAGACCAGCAGATCGGCGAGCTTGGCGGCCCGCTTGTCGTTGACCGGGCCGATCAGGGCGAGCGACGGCCGGTACGCGCCCAGCACATCACGGGCCACCGCGTGGACGTCCTCCAGGGTCACCGCTGCGATGCGCTCCAGCATCTCGTTCACCGACAGGTGGTGCCCGTAGCTGAGCTCGGCCTTGCCGATCCGGTTCATCAGCGAGCCGGTGTCCTCCATGCCGAGCACGGTGGAGCCGGAGATCTGGCCGATCGCCCGGCCCAGCTCCTCCTCGGTGATGCCCTCCTCGACCACCTTGGCCAGCTCGGCGCGGCAGATCCGCAGCACCTCCTCGACCCGCTTGGGCTGGCAGCCGGCGTAGATGCCGAACAGGCCGCTGTCCGCGTAGGACGAGGAGTACGAGTAGACCGAGTACGCCAGGCCCCGCTTCTCGCGGACCTCCTGGAACAGCCGGGAGCTCATCCCGCCGCCGAGGGCCGCGTTGAGCACGCCCATCGCCCAGCGGCGCTCGTCGTGCCGGGGCACCCCGGGCACGCCCAGCACCAGGTGGGCCTGCTCGGTGGAGCGGTTGAGCACCTCGACCCGGCCGGCCGTGCGCAGCGCCTTGACGCCGCGGCGGGCCTCGGCCGGCGCCGCGGTGGACGCCGCCAGCAGCGGCGCGAAGGCCTGCTCGACCTGCTTGACCACCTTGCGGTGGTCGAGGTTGCCGGCCGCGGCGACGACCAGCTGCTCGGGCCGGTAGCGGCGGCGGTAGAAGCCGGCGATCTGGTCCCGGGTGAGCGTCCTGATGGTCTCCTGGGTGCCGAGGATCGGGCGGCCGAGCGGGCCGCTGCCGAAGATCACCTTGGCGAACAGGTCGTGCACCACGTCGCCCGGGTCGTCCTCGGCCATCGCCATCTCCTCGAGGATGACGCCGCGCTCGGACTCCACGTCCTCGGTGCGGATCAGCGAGCCGGTGAGCATGTCGCAGACCACGTCGATGGCCAGCGGCAGGTCGGTGTCCAGGACCCGGGCGTAGTAGCAGGTGTTCTCCTTCGCGGTGAAGGCGTTCATCTCGCCGCCGACCGCGTCCAGGGCCGCCGAGATGTCCAGCGCGCTGCGCCGCTCGGTGCCCTTGAAGAGCAGGTGCTCCAGGTAGTGGGTGGCGCCGTTGAGCTGCGGGGTCTCGTCCCGCGAGCCGACGCCGACCCAGATGCCGAAGGTCGCGGAGCGCACCGTCGGCAGGGTCTCGGTGACGACCCGAAGGCCGCCGGGGAGCACGGTGCGGCGCACCGTGCCGGCGCCGTCGACGCCCTTGAGCAGGGTCCGGGTCGTGCCGGGACGCTGCGTTACCGCCGGGGCCTGCGCCACGGGGGGTACCTCCAGAGGAAACGCACGTGCGGATGGGCACGTACGGACGAACGCGTGGACAACGGGGTGCGGCCCGCACGCCGTGAGGCGTACGGGCCGCGGGGTCAGCTAGCGGCGCTTCACTCGGAAGCGGCCTCGCCGCCCTCCTCGCCCTCGATGACCGGGATCAGGGAGAGCTTGCCGCGCGGGTCGATCTCGGCGATCTCGACCTGGACCTTGGCGCCGACGCCGAGGACGTCCTCGACGTTCTCGACGCGCTTGCCGCCGGCCAGCTTGCGGATCTGCGAGATGTGCAGCAGGCCGTCCTTGCCCGGCATCAGCGACACGAACGCGCCGAACGTCGTGGTCTTGACCACGGTGCCCAGGTAGCGCTCGCCGACCTCCGGCATGGTCGGGTTGGCGATCTGGTTGATCGTGGTGCGGGCGGCCTCGGCGGCCGGGCCGTCGGCGGCACCGATGTAGATGGTGCCGTCGTCCTCGATCGTGATCTCGGCGCCGGTGTCCTCCTGGATCTGGTTGATCATCTTGCCCTTGGGGCCGATGACCTCACCGATCTTGTCCACCGGGATCTTGATGGTGATGATGCGCGGCGCGTTCGGAGACATCTCGTCGGGCGAGTCGATGGCCTCGTTCATCACGTCGAGGATGTGCAGGCGGGCGTCCTTGGCCTGCTTCAGCGCGGCGGCGAGCACCGACGCCGGGATGCCGTTCAGCTTGGTGTCCAGCTGGAGGGCGGTGATGAAGTTGCGGGTACCGGCGACCTTGAAGTCCATGTCGCCGTACGCGTCCTCGGCGCCGAGGATGTCGGTCAGCGTGACGTAGTGGGTCTCGCCGTCGATCTCCTGGGAGATCAGGCCCATCGCGATACCGGCGACGGCGGCCTTCAGCGGCACACCGGCGTTCAGCAGCGACATGGTCGAGGCGCAGACCGAGCCCATCGAGGTGGAGCCGTTGGAGCTCAGCGCCTCGGAGACCTGGCGGATGGCGTACGGGAACTCCTCGCGGGTCGGCAGCACCGGCAGCAGGGCGCGCTCGGCCAGCGCGCCGTGGCCGATCTCGCGGCGCTTGGGCGAGCCCACGCGGCCGGTCTCACCGACGGAGTACGGCGGGAAGTTGTAGTTGTGCATGTAGCGGCGGCGCGTCTCCGGGGAGAGCGTGTCCAGCTGCTGCTCCATGCGCAGCATGTTCAGCGTGGTGACGCCCAGGATCTGGGTCTCGCCGCGCTCGAACAGGGCCGAGCCGTGCACCCGCGGGATGGCCTCGACCTCGGCGGCCAGGGTGCGGATGTCGGTGACGCCGCGGCCGTCGATGCGGACCTTGTCCTTGATGACGCGCTCGCGGACGACCTTCTTGGTCAGCGCGTTGTAGGCGGCGCTGATCTCCTTCTCGCGGCCCTCGAACTCGGGCAGCAGCTTCTCGGCGGCCAGCGCCTTGACGCGGTCCAGCTCGTTGTTGCGCTCCTGCTTGCCGGCGATGGTCAGCGCCTGGGCGAGCTCGTCCTTGACGGCGGCGGACAGCGCGGCGAGGACGTCGTCCTGGTAGTCCAGGAAGACCGGGAACTCGCCGGTCGGCTTGGCGGCCTGGGCGGCCAGCTGCGACTGCGCGGCGCACAGGACCTTGATGAACGGCTTCGCGGCGTCCAGGCCCGAGGCGACGATCTCCTCGGTCGGCGCCTCGGCGCCGCCCTCGACGAGCTTGATGGTCTTGTCGGTGGCCTCGGCCTCGACCATCATGATCGCGACGTCGCCGTCCGGCAGGACGCGACCGGCGACGACCATGTCGAAGACGGCCGACTCCAGCTCGCTGTGGGTCGGGAAGGCGACCCACTGGCCGTTGATCAGCGCGACGCGGACGCCACCGATCGGGCCGGAGAACGGCAGGCCCGCCAGCTGGGTGGAGGCGGAGGCGGCGTTGATCGCGACCACGTCGTACAGGTGGTCGGGGTTGAGCGCCATCACGGTGACGACGACCTGGACCTCGTTGCGCAGGCCCTTGACGAAGGACGGGCGCAGCGGGCGGTCGATCAGGCGGCAGGTGAGGATCGCGTCCTCGGAGGGCCGGCCCTCGCGACGGAAGAACGAGCCGGGGATGCGGCCCGCGGCGTACATCCGCTCCTCGACGTCCACGGTCAGCGGGAAGAAGTCGAAGTGCTCCTTCGGCTGCTTGGACGCGCTGGTGGCCGACAGCACCATGGTGTCGTCGTCCAGGTAGGCCACGGCGGAGCCGGCGGCCTGACGGGCCAGACGGCCGGTCTCGAAGCGGATGGTACGGGTGCCGAAGGAACCGTTGTCGATCACGGCCTCGGCGTAGAACACGTTCTCTTCCACCTGGAAGATCTCCTCTTTCGTACGTCTCCGGGAGAGCGTCCCCGCGTACTGCCTGCGGTGGGCCCCGGGCCCTCCTCGGGGAGGGCGGCAGTCGGGCCGGTCTTCGATCGAAGCCTCCGGAGTGCCCCGCTCGGTCTGCGGGGGTTCCGACGGCCACTACCGAGGACCGGCGCCTCACGGCTGCCGGGCCCGGAAGGGCGGTCCGCGTCTGGACGCTCTCTCGGATGCGGGCGGCTTCCGTTTGAAGCCTTCGTCCCGCGGGGGGGGGTTGGGTCCTTCTGCCCGGGTGGCGCGCTGGTGCGCCATCACCCGGCATGCCCACAACCCTACGGTGCAATCCTCGGCCACCTGGGGAGGTGCGCGCGAGTTGTTATCTGCGGGCGCCGCGGCTCAACGGCCGCGGCATACGCGCGAGGGGCGGCTCCCCGGTGTGGGG
>NZ_JBHVEU010000342.1:0-9466 GCF_042802075.1 Kitasatospora sp. NPDC057518 | reverse complement strand
CCCGGGGGGAGTCGCTCGCCGCCCACCCGGAGTCCTGGGGGGGTGCCTCCCGGCCTACTGCTCGTTCCCGGGCCGGGCGGACCTGCTCGGGCGGACGTCCGACGGGGGGACGGCGCCCGGTGGGGGCACGGTCACGCCGGGCTTGCCCGGTCTGGTCCCGCTGCCGCCGCCGTCCTCGCCGTTGCCGCCGCTGGTGGCGTTGCCACGGCCTCCGTTGGCATTGCCATTGGCGTTGCCGTCGGCATTGCCTCCGTTGCCACCGCTGTTGGCGTTGCCGTTGCCGCCACTGTTGGCGCTGCCGTTCCCCTTGCCGGTGCTGCCGCGGCCGGGGTCGCCCGTCGGGGTGCCGGCGCCCTGGTGGTCGCCGTCCTCGTCGTCGAGCGCGGCCTCGCAGTAGTCCGCCACCCGGTCCGCGCCGCCGGCCGCCGTGACCAGCGGGCCGTACAGCGGATCGCCGACCAGCCGGGCCGGGCGGTCGCCCTTGGCCGTACGGTCGGTGAAGCCGGTGCAGAGGCCGAGCAGTGCGGGCGGGACGGCCGAACGGCCGCCGCGCCCCTCGGCGGAGGGGGTGCCGGGCGTCGCGGGGTCGGACGGGACGACCGCCTGCGGTCCGGCGGAGGCACTTCCGGACGGACGGGCGGAGCCGGACGCCACGGCACCGTACGGGGCCGCACCCGCGGACGGTCCGGCGGCCGGCGAGCCCGCCGCGGGACCGGTGGCCGCGTCCTGGCCGGCGAGCGTGTGCTCCGGCGCGGACGGGCCACCGCCCAGGGCGGACGGCAGGTTGCCGGTGCCGGCGGCGACGGCGACACCGCACAGCGCGGTGGCGCCGAGCACGACGGCGGTGGCCTTCGTGCTGAAGGCCCTGGCCAGCGCGGCGGTTGCCATCGATCGTCTCCGGACGGGGGTCACTGTCGGGTCGGGCGTGAGACTCGCCTCCCGGAACGCGGCCAGGGCGGCCTCCTCCCCGGCCAGTTCGCCGGCCGTCGCGGGGGCGGCGGCCGCGGCGAGCACCCGGGCGAGCTGCCCGGGACCGCCGTCCGGTCCGGTGAGCGAGGCGTCCTGCCCGGCCGACGGGCCGCCCACGGCACCACCGAGCAGCTGCTCGGCGGCATCACGGTCGATCCGACGGGATCGGTTGGTGCTCATCTCATGTCCTTCAGCGTCGCGGCCCGGCGTTCTGTCACACCCTGCGGAGAACTTTTTTTCGCGGCTTTCCCCGCGGGTCGCCCGGCGGCCTCGCCCGCGCCCACTCCGGCCGCCGCCGTGTCCGCCGTTCCGTCCACCGTTCCCTCGGCCGTTCCGGCTCCGGCGCCGCCCGTCACCCCGCTGCCCCGGGCCGCCACCTCGCCGCTCCGGGCCGCCGGGATGCCGCCCCCGGACGCGAGCGGCTCGACCAGCTTGGCCAGCCGCCGCAGCCCCCGGTGGGCGGCCATCCGGACGCTGCCGGCCCGCTTGCCGAGCACCCGGGCGGCGCTCTCCGCGTCCAGCTCCATGACCACCCGCAGCAGCACGGCCTCGGCCTGGTCGCGCGGCAGCCGGGAGATCAGGGCCAGCGCGTCGGCGGTGCCGACCGTGGCCAGCGCCGCCCGCGCCGTGTCGTCCCCCGCCGCCAGCTCGACCAGCTGCTCGAAGGGCAGGTCGGCGACCGGACGGCGGCGCCGGGCGCGCAGGTGGTCGAGGGCGCGGTGGCGGGCGATGGTGGCGGCCCAGCCGCGGAAGCCGTCCCCGTCGCCGGAGAAGCCGCGCAGGTCGCGGGCGATCTGCAGCCAGGCCTCGGAGGCGATGTCCTCGGCGTCCTGGGCACCCTCCGGCCGACCGCCGACCAGCACCCGCAGGTAGCGCAGCAGGCCCGGCTGGACGGTCCGGAACAGCAGCCGGAACGCCTCCTCGTCCCCGCCCTGCGCGGCCCGCACCGCCTCCGTCAGATCGGGGGGAGCCGCGGCCGCCGGGCCCGGTGGCAGGCCGGCGGGTGGTACTGGTCCGGACCGGCCGACGGGGCCGTCGGTGCCCGCTCCGGGGCGCTCTGCACTCTGCACCCGCCACATGATGCGCCATTCGGGCGAACACTTCGGCTCCGGCCGAAGGACCGGTCCGGCCGGGGCCAAGGTCCCGAGGACTGCTGCCGTTCGCCCACGGCCCGAACGGGCCCGCCCGGCCTACGTTGTCGGTAGGCGAAGCAGTCCGGGCCGCCGACGCCCCGGACGCCGGGTCCGCCGACGCACCCGGCCCGCCACCCGGCCCCGCCGTGCCCGAGGGCGCACGCACGACCCGTGCGGGCCCCGGTCGCACGCCCCTCCCCGGCGGTACGAGCCGTCGCGCCGGGGACCGCCACCGGCCGGCCCGGAAGGGGCGGGGAGCCGGCACCGCCGACGCCCTCCACCGGCAGCACGACCAGCAGGGAAAGACCGCGATGACGACCGCCCACGAGCTCCGCGAGCTCCACGCGAAGGGCCTGCGCGAGCACCTCGCCCCCGCCCTGCGCGCCCTGGGCCTCACCGGGTGGCGCCGGACCTTCAGCCTGCCGGACGAGACCCACTGGCTGCTGCTCGGCCTGGTCGAGCGCCCCACCGCCGACCGGGTGCCCTTCACCTTCGACCTCAGCGTCGTCCGCCGCACCGACTGGACCGTCGCGGACCTCCCCGGCCACCGGCCCGACCCGCGCACCCGGTACGGCTTCGAGACCTGGCGGGCCAGGATCGGCGAGGTGCTGCCGGTCGGCGAGGACGTCTGGTGGGAGGTGCTGCCCGGGCCGCGCTGGCAGCTCCCGCTGGACGACGCCGTCGCCGCCGTCCGCCACTACGGCCTGCCCGAACTGCGGCGCCGGGCCGAGGCGGACCGCGCTCCCACCGGCGAGACGTACCTCCTCCCCACCGAGCTGGAGACGGTCAACGCCGCGCTGGAGGCCGCCTCGGTGGCCCGGGTGCGGCGCGCCGAGCTGGCCGACAAGGCCCTGCTGCTGACCGGCGCCTGGACCCGGGGCGACGGCGTCGCCCGGACCGTCCTGGCGGGCGTCGCGCGGGGCTTCCTGTCCGCCGGGGACGAGCGCTTCCGCACCGTCCGCTGCCTGGACACCCTGGGCCGCGAGCTGTGGACCTTCCCCGCCGAGGACTAGGGCCGCCCGGGAGCGGAAAGCCGCAGGTCGGAGGCGGTGTCACGGCGCTCACCATGACAACTGTCACGCGGATGACGCAACGGACGGCACTGCTCTGACGGAGGGTCGGACGGAAAGACTGGAGGCACGACGCGGGCAGTGGCCCGCGGCCACCAGCCGGGGAGGAACCCACCGTGAGCCAGACCGTCAGTGCCGCCGCCGTCACCAGCACCGTCGCCTCCCCGGTCGCCGCCGTCACCAGCACCGCCGCCACCGGCGCCGCCCACGCCAAGGCCCCCAACCCGCTGGTCTCCGGGCTCCGCCCGCTCGCCCTCGACGTGGTCGCCCCGCTGGCCGGCTACTACCTGCTGCACTCGGCCCTGGGCCTGAGCGAGTTCGCCGCGCTGGCCTGGAGCACGGCCTTCCCGGCCGCCCGGACCGTCCTCGGCCTGCTGTCCGAGCGCAGGCTCAACCTGTGGGCCTCCCTGATGCTGGCCGTCAACCTGGCGGGCCTGGCGCTGACCTTCGTCACCGGCGACGCCCGGATGATGATCGCCAAGGACGGCGGGCTGAGCGGCACCGTGGCGGTGGCGATCCTGGTCTCCGCACTGATCGGCCGGCCGGTGATGACCCCGATGCTGATGCCCTTCGTCACCAAGGGCCGACGGGAGCGCGCCGCCGCCTGGCAGCGCCTGGTCGAGGGCCGGGCGGCCGGGTCGCGGGCCTTCCACCGCCACGAGCGCCTGTTCTCGGGCATCTGGGGCACCGCGCTGCTGGCCGAGTGCGCGGCCCGGGTGGTCGGCGCCTTCACCCTGCCGGTGTCGACCATGGCCTGGCTGTCCACCGTCTTCCTGATCGGCGCGATCGTGGGCGGTTCGATGCTCGGTCAGATCGCGGTCGAGCCGATGGAGCGGCTGGTCGGCGCCGAGGCCGAGGCCCCGACCGCCGCCTGAGCGGGCGGTCGCCCCTCCCGCCTCCTTCTCTGAACAGCCGGTTCCGAGGACTCGAACAGCGAGGAACCATCCGGATCTCCCGGGAGTCGTTCATAACGAGGGGGTAACGGGACCCCCGACGAGGAAACGGGGAGCCCCATGAACCGGACGACGCACGCGCCGAGCAGTACCGAGGACCGCACGCTCGTCTGGGACGGCTGCCTGAACGTCCGCGACCTGGGCGGACTGCCCACCGCCTCCGGCCGGCTCACCGCCCGGGGCGCGATAGTCCGGGCGGACAACCTGGACCGCCTCACCGCCGAGGGCTGGGACGCCCTCCTCGACCACGGCGTCCGCACCGTGGTCGACCTGCGCAACGCCGAGGAGTACAAGCCGCTCCTCCCGCTCCCCGACGACGTCGAGCTGATCCGCGTCCCGCTGGACGAGCTGGCCGGCCCCGCCTGGTGGGAGGCCCACGGACAGCTGGACGGCACCCCGCTCGCGCTCCGCCCGTACCTGGACCACTGCCCGCACGCCGCCGCCGCGCTGGTCTCCGCGATCGCCGGCGCCCGCCCCGGCGGCGTGGTCGTGCACTGCGGCGCCGGCCGTGACCGCACCGGCCTGGCCGCCCTGCTGCTGCTCGCCCTGGCCGGGGTCGACCGGGACGCGATCGCCGGGGACTACCTGCTGAGCGGCCCCAACATCCGCCCGCTGTACGGGATGCTGGGCCTGCCGGACCCGTTCCGCCGGATCGACGCGGCGCTCGCCGAGGCCGGGACCACCGCCGAGGCCGCGCTGGCGGCGGCGCTCGACGGGTTCGACCCGGACGGCTACCTGCTCGCGGCGGGTGTCGCGCCCGAGCGGATCGCCGCCGTCCGGGAACGACTGCTGCCGGACGCCTGAGGACGCCGGAACACCGCCCGCGAATAGCGTCAACCGATGGTTGACGATCCCCGGATCGACAACCTACGGTTGACGCATGGAGAATCCCGTTGTTCCCAACAGCACTCCGCTGCGCCTCGACGACCTGATCGCCGCGATCAAGAAGGTCCACCCCGACGCGCTCGACCAGCTCTCCGACGCGGTCATCGCCGCCGACCACCTCGGCGACCTCGCCGACCACCTCATCGGCCACTTCGTCGACCAGGCCCGCCGCTCCGGCGCGTCCTGGACCGACATCGGCCGCAGCATGGGCGTCAGCAAGCAGGCCGCCCAGAAGCGGTTCGTCCCCAAGGACCCGGGCACCCCCAACGACCTCGACCCCAGCCAGGGCTTCAGCCGGTTCACCCCCCGGGCCCGCAAGGTCGTGGTGGCCTCACAGGAGGAGGCCCGCAAGGCGGGCAACCCCGAGATCACCACGGAGCACCTGCTGCTCGGCCTGATCACCGAGCCCGAGGGCATCGGCGCGAAGGCGCTCGCCGCCCAGGGCGTCACCCCGGAGGCCCTGCGGGCGGTGGCCGGCGCCGCCCTGCCGGCCGCCGCCGACGAACTGCCCGCGCTGATCCCGTTCGACGCCGAGAGCAAGAAGGCGCTGGAACTGACCTTCCGCGAGGCGCTCAAGCTCGGGCACAACTACGTCGGCACCGAGCACATCCTGCTCGCGCTGCTGGAGCAGGAGAACGGCCAGGGCGTGCTGGCCGGGCTGAAGGTCGACAAGTCGGAGGCGGAGACCTTCGTCGCGGAGGCGATCGCCGCCGTCATCGCCGCCCGGAACACGGAGTCCGATCCTCAGCAGTGAGCCGCCGGGGCCCTGCACCGGACGGAACTCCCGCCCGGTGCAGGGCACTTCCGCCCAGAAACCGGCTCGGAACCCGGCGCGGACCCCGGCGCAGAACCCGGCGCGGAACGGGTCGGCAGTCGGATCAGAAGCCGGAGACGTGGGTGGTGACGATCCGGACCCGACCGTCGGCCGCCGCCTCCAGCGCCGCCCGCAGCCGGGCCGAACGGGCCGGGCCGAGCAGGTCCAGCGCCTCCTCGACGGCGGCCCAGCGGTAGTCGTCCAGCTCACCGGCCGGGACGGTCACGGGGGTGCCGTCCGGGACGGTGCCGAAGTCGAACATGAAGTGCTGGGCGGGGTGGTCGAGTTCGGCCGAGGCGTGGGTCCAGGAGATGGCCAGCAGGTCGCCCGCCTCCTGGACGATGCCGGTCTCCTCCTCCAGTTCCCGCACGGCGCACTCGACCGGGCCCTCGCCGAGGTCGATCGTGCCGCCCGGGAACTGCCAGTGCTCGCGGTACCCGGCCTTCACGATCAGGATCCGGCCGGACTCGTCCCGCAGCAGGCAGCCCGCCGCCGCGTAGATCCGGGGCAGGGACGCCAGCCATTCCTCACGGGACTTCAAGGGCTCAGCCGTCACGGTGCTTCTCCTGGGGCAGGTCGGTTCGGTCGTCCCACTCTGCCACCGGACGCCGGACCCGAGCGGCGGATTCGCCCCCGGACCGATGAGTCGGCGGCGCCGCGACGGTCCAACCCGCATGAGGACCACACCGTACGACGCCGTACTGACCTGTGACCTGGGCGCGCTGACCGCCCCCGACCTCGCCCTCGTCGACGCCCTCGCCCGGCTCCGGCTGGCCGCCGCCCGGCACCGGGTGGGCGTGGTGCTGCTGAACGCGAGCGGCCCGCTGCGGGAGCTGCTCGTGTTCAGCGGGCTCGCGGCACTGTTCCCAGGGCCGGACGGTCCACTGGCCGACGATCCGCTGAACGGCACTCCGCTGGACGACGACCCGCTGGCCGACGACCCGCTGGGCGACGATCCGCTGGACGACGCGGCCCTGGTGGAGCTACTCGGCCGCCAGCCGGGGCGGGAGGCCGAAGAGCGGGAAGAGCGCCTCGGTGTCCAGGAAGTTGGTGACCCCGGTGATCCGGCCCCCTGACACCTCCAGCATGATCAGCGACCACGGTTCGTACCCGCCCGCCGGGCTCGGCCGGTACTGGCCGAAGGCCCGGGCGCCGTTGGCCGTCACCGGGAGCAGCCGGGAACCGCGGCAGCCGTGCCCGGGGCCCAGCATCCAGTCGCGGATCTCCTCCTGCCCGCGCAGCCACATCGAGAACGGCGGCATGTTGAGCGTGACGTCCTCGTGCAGCAGCGCGGCGAGGCCGTCCATGTCGTACGCCTCGAAGGCGCGGACGTAGCGGTCCAGCAGCGCGCGGTGGTCCTCGTCCAGCGCGGGGGCCGGCCGGACCGCCGGGGCGTCGGTGGCGAGCACCGCCCGGGCGCGCTGGAGCGCGCTGTTGACCGAGGCCACCGTGACGCCGAGCAGTTCGGCCACCTCGGCGGCCTTCCAGCCGAGCACCTCGCGCAGGATCAGCACCGCCCGCTGCCGGGGCGCGAGCCGCTGGAGCACGGCGACGAAGGCCAGCTTCACCGACTCCCGCTGGGCGGCCACCTCGGCCGGATCCCCCGTCTCGGGCAGCACCCGGCCGTCCGGCGCCGGGCCGATCCACGTCACCTCGGGCAGCTGGGTGCCGTGCGCGGCGGCCACCGTGACCGGGCCGGCCAGGTCCATCGGCCGGGCCCGGCCGTTGCGGCCGTTCAGCGCGTCCAGGCAGACGTTGGTGGCTATTCGGTACAGCCAGGAGCGCAGCGCGGCCCGCCCCTCGAAGCCCCGGTGCCCGCGCCAGGCGCGGACCATGGTCTCCTGCACCGCGTCCTCGGCCTCGAAGACCGAGCCGAGCATGCGGTAGCAGTAGCCGGTCAGCTCGGTGCGGTACCGCTCCAGTTGGAGCTCGACCGGCTCCTCCGTGATCACGTCGGCCATCGTGCGCCCGCCCCCGTCGTCCTGCCGTGTGCCCTGGTGAACGCGACGAACGTAGCGCACCCCACTGACAGCGGCGCTCGCGACCGGGTTCGGCCGCTCCGGCCGCCCGGGAGCGGCGGGGCTCAGTGCTGCCCGTACGCCTGGCCGGAGCCGAAACCGGTGGTCACCAGCTTCCACAGGGTGGGGAACTCCTCGCCGGTGATGCCGGTCGGATTGAGCCCGATGACCACGCTGCGGGAGAAGTCGCGGGTGGCGAAGACGCCGGTGGTGTAGCCGGGCCGGGAGCCGTTCTTGCCCCAGACCTCGGTGCCGTTCGGCAGGACGGTGCGCAGCAGGCCGGCCGTGCTGTAGCAGGCGTGCCCGGCGGTCGGGCCGATCTCGCAGTTCTTGTTGTGGTCGTTCAACAGCTCCGGGACGGCGAACACCTCGGCCTGCTGGGCGGGCCGCAGCAGCCGGCCGCGGTAGAGCGCCTCGAAGAACCGCTCCAGGTCGGCGGCGGAGGAGATCATGCCGCCCTCGGCCCACGGGTACGGGCTCTGCTCGGTGACGTCCACCCGGGCGGTGCTGCCGTCGGCGTTCCGGACGTCCACGTAGCCGGTGGCGTGCGGGCCGCGGATGGTCAGGTCGTCGGCGGCCGGGACGTAGGTGGCGTGCAGGCCGAGCGGGCCGGTGATGCGCCGCCGCACCTGGTCGGCGTAGTCGTCTCCGGTGACCTTCTCGATCACCAGCGCGGCGACGAAGTAGTTGTTGCCGTTGTACTGCTGGGCGGCGCCGGGCTCGAAGCTCCTCGGCTGGGTGAGCATGTCCGCCACCACCTGCTGCGGGCTGTAGGAGACCGCCTTGTGCGCGGCGAACCACGCCGTGCTGCCGTCCCCGGAGGTCATCCCGCCACCCCCGGGCAGGCCGCTGGTGTGGTTGAGCAACTGCCGTACGGCGACCGGCGGGTAGCCGGCCGGCAGCAGTCCGGGCAGGTACTGCTGGACGGTGCCGTCCAGGTCCACCCTGCCCTCGCCGGCGAGCTGGAGCAGCACCGTCGCGGTGAACACCTTGGTGACGCTGCCGATCCGGAACCGGGCGTTCGCCGGCACGTCCTCCCCCGAGGTGCCGCGCCACCGGGCGTCCTGGCCGCCGACCCGGACCAGCGCGCCGGTGACGCCAGCGGGCAGCGAGTGGAGGGTCTCGGCGAGCGACTCCCGGTCCAGCGGACCGGGGCGGGCCGTGGCGGAGGCGGTGGTGTCGACGGCACTCGGAGAGGTGGCCGGGGAGGTAGTCGGGGAGGCGGCCGCGGCCAGGGCCGGGGTCGCGGCGCCGATCGTGGCGACGCCGACGGTGGCGGCGGCGAGCAGCGCTCCGGTCGCCACGAGGACGGACCAACGACCGGTACGGGCAGGGCTGTTCATGGGGAGTCTCTCCAACGGCGGCTCGCCCGGCGGGAGTCGGACCGCCCTGGTCGGCGGCCCGCCCGGCCGACGGCGGCTCGGGCACTCGGACAGGAGAGAGTCTTCGGGACGGCCTCGGGCCGCGACATCCGGGAACGGCCCCGAACCTTCCCCGAGCGCACCCCTGACCACACGTCAGGGATCAAGGGATCGCGCATCGGGGGCGGGCGTCGGGGATCGCGGGTCGGGGCATGCGCGGGGGATCACGCGGCGGGGGCGGGCGGCCGCGATCCGGCCACCCG
>NZ_JBHVEU010000341.1:0-9580 GCF_042802075.1 Kitasatospora sp. NPDC057518 | reverse complement strand
GTGGCCGGGGGGCGTTGTGCGTTGCCGCCGCCGGTCACTCCCAGCGGAAGAAGCGGGCGGCCGCGGCCAGGCCGAGCACCGACCAGCCGGCCAGGATGCCGAGGTCCGCCCACGGCACCCCGGCGCCGGCCTGGAGCACCGACCGCAGGCCGTCCGAGAGCGCCGAGATCGGCAGCAGCTCCAGCACCGGGCGCACCGCGTCGGGGAACCTGCCCAGCGGCACGACCACCCCGCCGGCGAGCAGCAGCAGGATGAACACCAGGTTGGCGCCGGCCAGGGTGGCCTCGGCCTTCAGGGTGCCGGCCATCAGCAGGCCGAGCCCGGAGAAGGCGGCGGTGCCGAGGACCAGCAGTGCGGCGACCGTCAGGGGGTTTCCGTGCGGGGACCAGCCGAGGGCCAGGGCGATCACCGACAGCAGCGCGACCTGCAGCGCCTCCGTCACCAGGACGCAGCCGGTCTTGGCGGTCAGCAGCGCCCAGCGCGGCAGCGGGCTGGCGCCGAGCCGCTTCAGTACGCCGTAGCGGCGCTCGAAGCCGGTGGCGATGGCCTGGCCGGTGAAGGCGGTGGACATCACGGCCAGCGCGAGCAGCCCGGGGGCCAGGAAGTCGACCCGCTTGCCGGGGCCCTCGACCGCGACGATGTCCACGGCGGAGAACAGCACCAGCAGCACGGTCGGGATGACCACGGTGAGCAGCAGCTGCTCGCCGTTGCGCAGCAGCATCCGGGTCTCGAACGCGGTCTGGGCGAGCAGCATCCGGCCGACGGGCGCGGGGCCCGGCTTGGGGGAGTAGTCCGTCGTGGCGGCGCTCATGGTTGCCTCACTGCGTTCGCTCATGAGCGGAGCTCCCGTCCGGTCAGGTCGAGGAAGACGTCCTCCAGGCTGCGGCGCTGGACGGACAGCCGTTCGGGCAGGATGCCGGAGGCCGCGCACCAGCCGGTGACGGCGGCCACCAGCTGCGGGTCGACGGGCGCCTCGACGCGGTAGTTGCCGGGGGCGGTCTCGGTGGCGGTGGCGTCCTCGGGCAGCTCCTTGAGCAGCGGGCCGAGGTCGAGCCCGGGCGGGCCGTCGAAGTGCAGCGTGCTCTCGGCGCCGCCGCGGCACAGCTCCTCGGTGGTGCCGTCGGCGATCACCTTGCCGCGGTCGACGATGGCGACCCGGTCGGCGAGCTGCTCGGCCTCGTCCATGTGGTGGGTGGTGACGACCACGGTGACGCCGTCCCGGCGCAGGTCGCGCACCAGCTCCCAGGTGGCCCGGCGGGCCTGCGGGTCGAGGCCCGCGGTGGGCTCGTCCAGGAAGACCAGCTCGGGGCGGCCGACCACGGCCATCGCCAGGGCGAGCCGCTGCTGCTGGCCGCCGGACAGTCGGCGGTAGGTGGTGCGGCCGCAGGAGCCGAGGCCGAGGCGTTCGACCAGGGCGTCCACGTCCAGCGGGTGGGCGTGCAGCTTGGCGGTGTGCCGCAGCATCTCGACGGCGCGCGCGCCCGCGTACACGCCGCCGGACTGCAACATGACGCCGATCCGTGGCCGGAGCGCGGCGCTCTGGGTGACCGGGTCGAGGCCGAGGACGCGGACGGTGCCGCCGTCCGGACGGCGGTACCCCTCGCAGGTCTCGATGGTGGTGGTCTTGCCGGCGCCGTTGGGGCCGAGGACGGCGGTGATCGCGCCGGCCGGGATGGTGAGGTCGAGGCCGTCCACCGCGAGCTTGTCGTCGTAGCGTTTGACCAGCCCGGCGATCTGGACCGCGGGTTCGGAGTGCATACCGGCGAGTGTAAGAGGGCCTGACGCGCCGGCCGGACGGCGGCTCGGTGATCGTTTTCCCAGGTCAGGTAAGGCTAACCTGCGTGACAGATGACACCGGTGAGGCCTGGGTCACGGCTTGTCCCGGCGGAAGTAATTACGCAACACTGGTGTTGTGAAAAACATGCGCGAGCACGCCCAGCAGCGGGAGGCCGAGTCGGCCTCCTCCTGTGACGTGCCCGTGACGGCGGCCGAGGTGCTGCTGGAGGGCCACCGGGCCACCCGGGACCGGGTCGCGCGGTCGATCCTGGACCACGGCCCGTCCTCCGCCGCCGACCTGGCGAACCGGCTCGGCCTCACCGCCGCCGCCGTCCGCCGCCACCTCGACGGCCTGGTCGCCACCGGTCTGGTCGAGTCCCGTGAACAGCGGGTCTACGGCAGCCGCGGCCGGGGCCGTCCGGCCAAGGTCTTCGCCCTCACCGACGCCGGCCGGGACGCCTTCTACCAGGCGTACGACCAGCTCGCCGCCGACGCGCTGCGCTGGATCGCGGACTCGGTGGGCGGCGGCAAGGCGGGCGAGGAGGCGGTCGCCGCCTTCGCCCGCGCCCGGTTCGGCAAGCAGGCCGAGAAGTACCTGGAGGCCCTGCGCCTGGCCGCCGCCGGAGAGCGCCCCGAGGCGCTGGCCCAGGCGCTCAGCGCGGACGGGTACGCTGCCACGGTGCGGCGTGTCCCGTCGGCCGCGGCCAAGGCCCCGGCGGGCGCCCAGCTCTGCCAGCACCACTGCCCGGTCGCGCACATCGCCGAGCAGTTCCCGCAGCTCTGCGAGGCGGAGACCGAGGTCTTCTCCCAGCTCCTGGGCACCCATGTGCAACGGCTGGCCACGATCGCCCACGGCGACGGGGTCTGCACCACCTATGTGCCGGCACCCGGTGCCGCATCGTCGTCCGCCCAGCCCCCGGCGGGACGCGGCTCCGATGCGATGCCGACTGCCAGTACATGAAAAATTCCGTGTCCACCGAAGATTCAGCGTCCGCGCGTTAGGAAGCTCGCATGACTGACACCGTTTCGCACCCCGAGCTCGAAGGCCTCGGCAATTACGAGTACGGCTGGGCCGACCCGGACACCGCCGGTGCCGCGGCCAAGCGCGGGCTCAGCGAGGACGTCGTCCGCGACATCTCGGCGAAGAAGAACGAGTCCGAGTGGATGCTGAACCTGCGGCTCAAGGGCCTGAAGCTGTTCGGCAAGAAGCCCATGCCGACCTGGGGCTCCGACCTCACCGGCATCGACTTCGACAACATCAAGTACTTCGTCCGCTCCACCGAGAAGCAGGCCGAGTCCTGGGAGGACCTGCCGGCGGACATCAAGGCGACGTACGACAAGCTCGGCATCCCGGAGGCGGAGAAGCAGCGCCTGGTCGCCGGCGTCGCCGCCCAGTACGAGTCCGAGGTCGTCTACCACCAGATCCGCGAGGACCTGGAGGAGCAGGGCGTCATCTTCCTGGACACCGACACCGCGCTGCGCGAGCACCCGGAGATCTTCAAGGAGTACTTCGGCACGGTGATCCCGGCCGGCGACAACAAGTTCGCCGCGCTGAACACCGCGGTGTGGTCCGGCGGCTCGTTCATCTACGTGCCGAAGGGCGTGCACGTCGACATCCCGCTGCAGGCCTACTTCCGGATCAACACCGAGAACATGGGCCAGTTCGAGCGGACGCTGATCATCGTCGACGAGGACGCCTACGTCCACTACGTCGAGGGCTGCACCGCCCCGATCTACTCCTCCGACTCGCTGCACTCGGCGGTCGTGGAGATCATCGTCAAGAAGGGCGGCCGCTGCCGCTACACGACCATCCAGAACTGGTCGAACAACGTCTACAACCTGGTCACCAAGCGTGCCGTGGCGTACGAGGGCGCGACCATGGAGTGGGTCGACGGCAACATCGGCTCCAAGGTCACCATGAAGTACCCGGCCGTCTACCTGATGGGCGAGCACGCCAAGGGCGAGACCCTCTCGATCGCCTTCGCGGGCGAGGGCCAGCACCAGGACGCCGGCGCCAAGATGGTGCACATGGCGCCGAACACCTCGTCCAACATCGTCTCCAAGTCGGTGGCGCGCGGCGGCGGCCGGACCTCCTACCGCGGTCTGATCGAGATCGGCGAGGGCTCCAAGGGCGCCAAGTCCAACGTGCTGTGCGACGCGCTGCTGGTGGACACCATCTCCCGCTCGGACACCTACCCGTACGTGGACGTCCGCGAGGACGACGTGTCCATGGGCCACGAGGCGACCGTCTCCAAGGTCAGCGAGGACCAGCTCTTCTACCTGATGAGCCGCGGCATGACCGAGTTCGAGGCGATGGCGATGATCGTCCGTGGCTTCGTCGAGCCGATCGCGCGCGAGCTGCCGATGGAGTACGCGCTGGAGCTCAACCGGCTGATCGAGCTGCAGATGGAGGGCGCGGTCGGCTGACCTCCGGCCGCCGCCGTCCACTCATTTCCGAGGAAGAGAGCACTACGAACAGCCATGGCTGAGCAGAACACCACCGGCTCCACCACCGCCGGTTCGATCGAGGTCGGCACGGCCGGCGCGGGCGCGCAGCTCGCCGGCCCCGGCACCGGCCGCACCACGGTCCAGCAGCCGATCGACGCGCGCGTCGCGGTCAAGCCGTCCTTCGACGTGAACGACTTCCCGGTGCCCACCGGCCGCGAGGAGGACTGGCGGTTCACCCCGCTGCACCGCCTCGGCGGGCTGCACGACGGCACCGCCGCCGCTGCCGAGCGCGGCGAGGACAAGGTCGAGTTCACGCTGCCGGACGGCGTCACCGCCGAGACCGTCGGCCGGGACGACGCCCGCCTGGGCAAGGCCGGCACGCCGGTCGACCGGGTCGCCGCGCAGGCGTTCAGCGCCTTCGACCAGGCCCTGGTCGTCACCGTCCCCAAGGAGTCGGTGCTGGCCGAGCCGGTCCGGATCGACGTGCGCGGCGAGGGCGGGGTCCGCTTCGCCCACGTGGTGATCGACGTCAAGCCGTTCGCCGAGGCCGTCGTGGTGCTCAACCACGCGGGCACCGGGACCCGGGCCGCCAACGTCGAGCTGCTGGTCGGCGAGGGCGCCAAGCTCACCTTCGTCTCCGTCCAGGACTGGGACCGCGACGCCGTCCACGTCGCCCAGCACAACGCGCTGGTCGGCCGGGACGCCTCCTACAAGTCCGTGGTCGTCACCTTCGGCGGCGACCTGGTCCGGCTGCACCCGCGGGTCAACTACGCAGGCCCCGGCGGCGAGGCCGAGCTGTTCGGCCTCTACTTCGCCGACGCCGGCCAGCACCTGGAGCACCGCCTGGTCGTCGACCACGACACGCCGCACTGCCGGTCGAACGTGGCGTACAAGGGCGCGCTCCAGGGCCAGGACGCCCACGCGGTCTGGGTCGGCGACGTGCTGATCCGCGCCGCCGCGCTCGGCACCGACACCTACGAGCTCAACCGGAACCTGGTGCTCACCGACGGCGCCCGGGTCGACTCGATCCCGAACCTGGAGATCGAGACCGGCGAGATCGTCGGCGCCGGCCACGCCTCGGCGACCGGCCGCTTCGACGACGAGCAGCTGTTCTACCTGCAGGCCCGCGGCATCCCGGCCGACGAGGCCCGCCGCCTGGTGGTGCGCGGCTTCTTCGCCGAGCTGCTCCAGCAGATCGGCGTGGCCGAGGTCCAGGACCAGCTCATGGAGAAGATCGACGCCGAGCTGGAATCGGCGGTCTGAGCCCGATGACCTTCCTCCGTGCCTGCGCGCTGAACGACCTCCAGGAGGACGTTCCCAAGCGCGTGGACCTCAACGGCGTGCCGGTCTCCGTCGTCCGCACCGACGAGGGGGTGTTCGCGATCAACGACACCTGCTCGCACGCGAACGTCTCGCTCTCCGAGGGCGAGGTCGAGGACTGCATGATCGAGTGCTGGCTGCACGGCTCCAGCTTCGACCTGCGCACCGGCAAGCCGTCCGGCCTGCCCGCCACCAAGCCGGTCGCTGTCTACCCCGTAAAGATCGAAGGGGACGATGTGCTCGTCTCCGTCAACCAGGAGTCCTGAGTACACATGGCAACCCTTGAAATCCGCGACCTGCACGTCTCCGTGGACGCCGAGAACGGCCCGCGCGAGATCCTGAAGGGCGTGGACCTGACCGTGAAGCAGGGCGAGACCCACGCCATCATGGGTCCGAACGGCTCGGGCAAGTCCACCCTCGCCTACTCGCTGGCCGGTCACCCCAAGTACACCGTCACCGGCGGCTCGGTGCTGCTCGACGGCGAGGACGTCCTGGAGATGTCCGTCGACGAGCGCGCCAAGGCCGGCGTCTTCCTGGCCATGCAGTACCCCGTCGAGGTCCCGGGCGTCTCGGTCTCCAACTTCCTGCGCACCGCCGCCACCGCCGTCCGCGGCGAGGCCCCCAAGCTGCGGCTGTGGGTGAAGGAGGTCAAGGAGGCGATGGCCGCCCTCCAGATGGACCCGGCCTTCGCCGAGCGCAACGTCAACGAGGGCTTCTCCGGTGGTGAGAAGAAGCGCCACGAGATCCTCCAGCTGGAGCTGCTCAAGCCGAAGATCGCGATCCTCGACGAGACCGACTCCGGCCTGGACGTCGACGCGCTGCGGATCGTCTCCGAGGGCATCAACCGGGTCCGCTCGACCGGCGAGGTCGGCACCCTGCTGGTGACTCACTACACCCGCATCCTGCGGTACATCAAGCCCGACCACGTCCACGTCTTCGCGGGCGGCCGCATCGTCGAGTCCGGCGGCGCCGAGCTCGCCGACAAGCTGGAGAACGAGGGCTACGAGGCGTATGTGAAGGGGGGCGCGTCCGAGTGACGCATCCGTTCGCGGGACTGCTCGACACCGACGCGATCCGCAAGGACTTCCCGGTCCTCCAGCGGGTGCTGCACGACGACAAGCCGCTGGTCTACCTGGACAACGCGGCGACCTCGCAGAAGCCGCGCCAGGTGCTGGAGGCGCTGAACGCCTACTACGAGCGGCACAACGCCAACGTCCACCGCGGCGTGCACGTGCTCGCCGAGGAGGCCACGGCGCTGTACGAGGGCGCCCGGGACAAGGTCGCGGCGTTCGTCAACGCGCCGAGCCGCAACGAGGTGATCTTCACCAAGAACGCCTCGGAGTCGCTCAACCTCGTTGCCAACATGCTGGCCTGGGCCGACGAGCCGTACCGGGTGGACGCCGACTCCGAGATCGTCATCACGGAGATGGAGCACCACTCCAACATCGTCCCGTGGCAGCTGCTGTCGCAGCGCAGCGGTGCGAAGCTCAAGTGGTTCGGGCTGACCGACGAGGGCCGGCTCGACCTGTCGAACATCGACGAGCTGATCACCGAGAAGACCAAGGTGGTCTCCTTCACCCTGGTCTCCAACCTGCTCGGCACCGTCAACCCGGTCGAGACGATCGTCCGCAAGGCCCAGTCGGTCGGCGCGCTGGTCGTCATCGACGCCTCGCAGGCCGCGCCGCACATGGTGCTCGACGTGCAGGCGCTGGAAGCCGACTTCGTCGCCTTCACCGGGCACAAGATGCTGGCCCCGACCGGCATCGGCGTGCTCTGGGGCCGCCAGGAGCTGCTGGAGGACCTCCCGCCGTTCCTCGGCGGCGGCGAGATGATCGAGACCGTCACCATGGGCTCGTCCACCTACGCCCCGGCGCCCCACAAGTTCGAGGCCGGCACCCCGCCGATCGCCCAGGCGGTCGGACTCGGCGCGGCCATCGACTACCTCCAGGGCATCGGCATGGAGAAGATCGCGGCGCACGAGCACGCGATCACCGAGTACGCCGTCGAGCGGCTGCTGGAGGTCCCGGACCTGCGGATCATCGGCCCGCGCACGGCCGTGGACCGCGGCGCCGCGATCTCCTTCACCCTCGGCGACATCCACCCGCACGACGTGGGCCAGGTGCTGGACGAGCAGGGCATCGCCGTGCGCGTCGGCCACCACTGCGCGCGGCCGGTGTGCCTGCGGTACGGAATTCCGGCGACCACGCGGGCGTCGTTCTATCTGTACTCGACGCCGGGCGAGGTCGACGCGCTGATCGACGGCCTGCACCACGTCCGGAACTTCTTCGGCTGAGGGACGGGGCAGGACGACCATGAAGCTCGACTCGATGTACCAGGACATCATCCTGGACCACTACCGCAACCCGAAGGGCAAGGGGCTGCGGGACGGCGACGCCGAGGTGCACCACGTCAACCCGACGTGTGGCGACGAGATCACCCTGCGGGTGAAGCTCGACGGCGCCAAGGTCACCGACGTCTCGTACGAGTCCCAGGGCTGTTCGATCAGCCAGGCCAGCGCCTCGGTGCTGAACGAGCTGGTGGTCGGCAAGACCGTCGGCGAGGCGCAGGCCGTCCAGGAGGCCTTCCTGGAGCTGATGCAGAGCAAGGGCCAGGGCGAGGGCGACGAGGAGGTGCTGGAGGACGCGGTCGCGTTCGCCGGCGTCTCCAAGTACCCGGCCCGGGTCAAGTGCGCGCTGCTCAGCTGGATGGCCTGGAAGGACGCCACCGCCCAGGCGCTCGCCAAGAACCCCGCCGTGAACGACTGACCCGCAGAGGAGGACAAGACCATGAGTGACGAAACCCCCTCCACTGCGGAGGAGCAGACCGGCACCGTCATCGTCGGCACCACCGCCGGCACCGTCTCGGTCGAGGACCTGACCGAGGCCCTGATGGACGTCGTCGACCCCGAACTGGGCATCGACGTCGTCAACCTGGGCCTGATCTACGGCATCCACATCGACGAGTCCGACGTGGCCACCATCGACATGACGCTCACCTCGGCGGCCTGCCCGCTGACCGACGTCATCGAGGACCAGGCCAAGACGGCCACCGACGGCCTGGTGCAGGACCTGCGCATCAACTGGGTCTGGATGCCGCCGTGGGGCCCCGACAAGATCACCGACGACGGCCGCGACCAGCTCCGCGCCCTCGGCTTCAACGTCTGAGGACGGGCTAGTTCGTCAACCTGCTGCCGTACAAACCTCCCCTTCGAGGGAAAGGTTTGTACGGCAGTGGTATATCTGCGACCGGGCGGCCAGGCTGGAGCCGCGACCGTGGAGGGAGCGACGTAATGGCTGTGGAAGCAACCGGGCACTGGACGTTGCCCGACTCGCCGTACGCCATGTGGGTCCGGGGCGAGCTTGAGCAGTATCTGCGGATTCCGGACGATGGCACGCGGGTCGAGGTCATTGGAGGGGAGTTCGTCGTGTCACCGGCGCCGGCAGTTACGCATGCGGTGTTCCTCTCGCACATCGAGCGACGGTTCACGCTGGCCTTGGGTTCGGATCCGGCCTTCCCGTGGAGGGCACTGCAGACGGTCAACCTGGACCTGGTGGAGATCGGTGACGGCTACATCCCGGACCTCGTCATCGTGGGTACCGAGGTCGAGGAGCGGGCTCTGAACGGAGACCTCTCCCGCCTCCACCCGGACGACATCGGCATGGCGGTCGAGGTGACCTCCCCGTCCAATGCCCGCTATGACCGCCGCCCGATGTTCGGGCGGCAGATCAGGTCCACCAAGTGGAACGGGTATGCCCGGGGCGGGGTGCCGAACTACCTGCTGGTGGACCGCGACCCGCGGCTGTCCGGTGTCACCCTGTTCGGGGAGCCGAACCGGGGCGAGGGGACGTACGAGGTGCTGGGCGAGTGGAAGTTCGGTGAGACCGTCCGGCTGCCGAAGCCCTTTGACGTCGAGATCGATACCGGCAAATGGAAGCCCTGGGAGTAGGGGTGGAAGCGCCGCCGGCCCCGGGGTAATAGGGATTGCCCGGGCCCCGGGGTGGGTGGGGGGGGGGGGAGGGCGGGGGGGGGGGGTTTT
>NZ_JBHVEU010000340.1:0-9606 GCF_042802075.1 Kitasatospora sp. NPDC057518 | reverse complement strand
GGTCCGAACGGTTCCCCGTCCGGGCCCGCGGCCCCGTCGAACGCCTGCTCAGACCGCCCGGTTGCGCCGCTGGGCCAGCTCGTCGGCCGGGTCGTGCCCGACCATCGTCTCGCCGGTGTCGGTGCGCTCGGCGTGCAGCCGCCCGAGGGTGAGCTCCAGCTCCTGCCAGACCGCTCCGACCGCGATGCCGAAGACCCCCTGACCGCCCTTCAGCAGGTCCACCACCTGCTGCGGCGTCGTGCACTCGTACACCGTCGCGCCGTCGCACATCAGCGTCATCCCCGCCAGGTCGGCCTGGTCGGCGGCCTGGAGGTGGGCGACCGCCACCCGGATGTTCTGCAGCGAGACACCCGCGTCGAGCAGCCGCTTCACGATCTTCAGCAGCAGGATGTCGCGGAAGCTGTAGAGCCGCTGGCTGGTCGACGGGTACGCGGTGCGGACGCTGGGCTCCAGCAGTCCGGTGCGGGCCCAGTAGTCCAGCTGACGGTAGGTGATGCCGGCCGCCGCGCAGGCCGTCGGGCCCCGGAAGCCGAGCAGGTCGGACGTCGGGGCCAGCCGTTCGATGGCCGGCTGGCCCGCCTGTACGGCCGGGAACCTGCCGACCCGGGGGAAATCCGTGACGGTGCGAGCGGTGCGCGGCATGTGCACGGCGCACCGGCCTCCCACGGCCGCGTCATCGCCGGTGCTGCTCATGCCTGCCTCCGTCCACTTGTGCTGCGGGCAACCCGACTGCGGGCATCGGCCACCCGGACAGCCACTCCTGACGGTAGGCAGTCCCCTATGACCCGTCAACGATCGCCACGCCGGGCCAGACAAACCACATCACTCAGGAGAGTGGTTTTTCGTGCCCCTAGTGTGGGTAGATGGACGGATTTTGGCAAAACGATGGGCCGAAAGGCCGCACGGTCGGGCCCCGCTACTGCGGGCCGCTGCCGCCGAAGTCCTCGGGCGACACCTGGTCGAGGAACTCGCGGAACTTCTCGACCTCGTCCTCCTGCTCGTCCGGGATCGCGATGCCCGCCTCGGCGAGCACCTCCTCGCTCCCGTAGATCGGCGTGCCGGTGCGCAGCGCCAGCGCTATGGCGTCGGACGGCCGCGCGCTCACCTCGACCCCGCCGGCGAACACCAGCTCGGCGTAGAACACGCCCTCCCGCAGGTCGGTGATCCGGACCTCGGTGAGCTGCTGGCCGAGCGCCTCCAGGACGTCCTTGAAGAGGTCGTGCGTCAGCGGCCGCACCGGCGTCATGCCCTGCTGGGCGAAGGCGATCGCGGTCGCCTCGCCGGGGCCGATCCAGATCGGCAGATAGCGATCTCCCCCGACCTCCCGCAGCAGCACGATCGGCTGGTTGGAAGGCATCTCCACTCGGACACCCACGACGTCGAGCTCATTCACACAGGCAACCCTATGGCTCCGCTCCCGGATATGAAAGCGCAGGGCCGACGCCGCTGGTCAGCGCGGTGCGGCCAAGGGCGCGCCGCGGGCGGCACGCGCTATCCGCGCGTCCGCATCCCGGCCTGGACCATGGCCGCGTGCAGCCGTACGGACAGCGTCGCGAGCTCCCGGGCGGTGGCCTCCGCGTGCGCCCTGGTCTGCGGGTTCCGGTGCCGGCGCAACGGCGCCACCACCTGTTCCACCAGCGCGATCTCGCGGTCCGCCGCGGCCTTCATGGCGCGCAGGTGCCGGGGCTCCAGCCCGTACCGGCCGAGCTCCGCGACCAGCCGGGCCACCTGGAGCGCCTCGCCGTCGTAGCCGCCGTCCGGTCCCGGGGCGACCAGCCCGTAGGACTCCCACTCGGCCAGTTCCGGCTCCCCGGCCTCGGCCGCCGCGAGCAGTTCGGCGCGCCCCAGCCGGACGCCGGAGGGCACCTCTCCGCCGGCCACCAGCTCCCGGTCCGCCTCCTCCAGCGGCCCGGGCCGGGTGTCGGCGGCGGAGGGCAGCGCGGGCGGGTTCTCACCGCGCTCGATGGCGTCCAGGTGCTCCCGGATCACCCGCAGCGGCAGGTAGTGGTCCCGCTGCATGCGCAGGACGTAGGCCAGCCGCTCGACGTCGGCCGGGCTGAACTTGCGGTACCCCGAGGGCGTGCGCTGCGGCTCGACCAGTCCCTCCGCCTCCAGGAAGCGGATCTTGGAGATGGTGACCTCGGGGAAGTCGTCGCGCAGGAAGGCCAGCACCGCGCCGATGCTCAGCAGCTCGTCACCGCCGCGCCGGCGGCCGGCGGGCCGCTCGGCCCGGACCGGCTGCCGCGGGCCCGCGACCACCCCGCGTCCGCCGCGGTCCGCCTGCGGACCGGACGGGGTTGGGGTGGCCGCCCCGAGAGAAGAGGAAGGGGTATTCGTATTCACTCGGGCTCCTGCCGACGTCGTTTTCAGTACCCCCGGTTGTGGCCGGCGAAGAACACCAGCCGGTACTTCCCGATCTGCACCTCGTCGCCGTTGTTCAGCGGCACCTCGTCGATCCGCTCCCGGTTCACGTAGGTGCCGTTGAGGCTGCCCACGTCCGCGACGCTGAAGCCGGCCGGGGTGCGGCGGAACTCCACGTGGCGGCGCGAGACCGTGACGTCGTCGAGGAAGATGTCACCCTGCGGGTGGCGACCCGCCGTGGTGACGTCCGAGTCCAGCAGGAACCGGCTGCCGGAGTTCGGACCGCGCTGCACGATCAGCAGGGCCGAGCCCGGCGGCAGCGCGTCGATCGCCGACAGCACCTCGGCCGACAGGGCCGGCGTGGCGCCGGTGCCGGTCGTGGTGGTGGGGTCGTACGACTCCAGGCCGGAGATGGAGATGGTCGACGTGGTCTCCGCCGCCCCCTCCGGGAGCAGGCCGCCGCGCAGCGCCGTGCCGCAGTTGGAACAGAACCGGGCCGCGGCCGGGTTCCGGTTGCCGCACCTGGGGCACGGAGTGGGGCCAGCCATGTTCACAGCCTCCTGGCGCGGCACACCCGACGGGTTGTGCCCGGCGTACGGATCCGGGGCAAACCCTCCACCAGAGGTTGAGGGTCCTGACGGGAAACCTATGCGCGGCTCGCCGGAGGGGTCAACCGACGCGCCGTAGCCCGCCTGATTCCCCGCGTACTGGGCGGCGCCGCCGTCCCGGTACAGCTGCTGACCTGCGTACGGCGCGGCCTCGGGGGCCGGGCGCATGCCCGGCACTGCGGGCTCGTCCTCCGGTCGGCGGTGACGCGCGGTGGGCGCCTCGACGGCGGCGGCGTCACGGCCCTTGTTACGACCGAACAACTTCGAGAAGAAACTCACGGGCGAATCCCCTTGCGTGTGACAGACCCGCCCGCGGGGCAGGGTGAGAACCTCGGACATGCTGCGGGCCCGGTCGTTACGGCTCGGGCCCGCTGGAGTGGTACTCCGGCGGTTGGTACTGCGGTTGTTGCTCCGGAGCGTACTGGTGCGAACCAGTCTCGCCCATGTGACGGCGGCGCCCCGCAGCGGGTGCCGCCCGCCCTTGACGGGCCGTTCGCCGGGCGCCCCGTCACTTCGAAGCCGGCTTGGCGTACTGCGGCGACTTCGGGTCCACGAGGGCGTCGACGACCACCTTCTGCTGCTGGGCGATCGTCGCCCGCGCCTGGTGGCTCTCCAGCGTGCGGACGACACCTCCCGGGATGTTCAGCGCGGGTGTCAGATCCTGCGGGTTCCCCACGACCGTGAAGCGGTAGGGCTGCGAGACCTTCTTCCCGTCGATCTGCACCCCACCGGCCGACAGGTCGGTGAAGTAGGTGTTGACCACCACACGCACATCGTTGATCTGAATCGCCTCCGCCCCCGCCGCTCGAAGTTCTTGCAGGGTGTCCAGCAGCATATCTGCCTTCACCTGCCCTTGGGGATCATCGACCGTGAGTACGATGCCCGGACCAGTGGCTTTGACGGTGCCGGCGAGCACGCCGAGCTCCGTCCCCTTCTTCCTGGTCTGCTCCTGGGCCTCCTTGGCCTGGTTGGAGCTGTTCTCCAACTTCGCCAGGGACTGCTCCAACTCCGCCTTCTCCTGCTGAAGACGTTGCTGACGGCTGTCCAGTTCATCGAGGATCCTCACCAGGTCCTCCTGGCGGGCCCCGCGGAGCTGACTGTGGTGGTCGTTGGTCGACCGCACCTGGATCGCCAGCCCCAGGCCGAGCGAGAACAGCAGCAGCGCCACCACCAGCTGCCCGCGCGACAGCCGCGGCGGCCAGAGCGCCGCCTTCAGGCGCCGCCGGCCGGCACTCCGGTCCGCGACGGGCTCGGGCTCGGGTTCCGGCTCGGTCTTCGGCTCGGCCCCGGGGGCCGGCGCGGTGACCTTCGTGAGCCGCAGCGTCGGCTCGGGCACCGAACCGGCCTGAAGCTCAGCCTTAGCGTCAGACTTCTCCTCCGAGGCGACGACGGGCTCCACGGCCTCGGCGGTCTCCCCGGCCGTCCCGGCAGCCTCGTCCGCGTCCGCCGCACCGTCCGTCCGAGGTGCGTCCACGACCTCCCGGACGGGCTTCGAAACCGCCTTCTCGACCGCTTTCCCGCCCGGCTCTCCAGCCGGTTTCCCGGCGGCCGGCCCGGCCACCGCCGCCTCCCGCCCGTCCTCCGCCGCGGGCTCGCGGCCCGGCTCAGGCACGGAAGACATGGCGCCGGATCGCGGCCGCGTTGGAGAAGATGCGGATGCCGAGGACGACGACCACGCCGGTGGACAGCTGCGAGCCGACGCCCAGCTGGTCACCGAGGAAGACGATCAGTGCCGCGACCACCACGTTCGACAGGAACGAGACGATGAACACCTTGTCGTTGAAGATCCCGTCGAGCATCGCCCGGACGCCGCCGAACACGGCGTCCAGCGCCGCCACCACCGCGATCGGCAGGTAGGGCACGACGGCGTCCGGCACCTCGGGTTGGACGAAGAGGCCGACGACCACCCCGATCACAAGACCCAGTACGGCAATCACGGTCTGGCTGCTCCTGTCCCTGTCGTGGTCTTGGTGGTTCCGGTCGGCGGACGCCGCTTGGCGGTGGAAGCACCGCTGGTCGGGGCCGACGAGGCGGAAGCGGAAGGCGAGGCCGACGGTGAGACGGACGCGCCGGGGCTCTCCTGGGTTCCGGCTCCGGCCGGCGCCGTTGCGCCCGCGGTCGCCGGAGGCGAGGCCTCGGGCGTCACCGGCTGCGCGGTCCGCAGCGTCACCCCCACCGCCGCCGGCAGCGTCAGGTTCTTCTGCACGGAGAGCGTCGACTTGATGCCGTACTGCTCCTGGAGCAGCCGCAGGTACTGCCCGGCCATGTCCTTCTCGAAGGCGGTGAGGAGCTTCGAGCCGTCCCCGATCGCCTGGATGTTGTACGGCGGCACCAGCGGCCGGTTGTCCACCAGCACCGCCTCGCCCGCGGCCCGGATCGCGGACAGCGCGGTCAGCCGCTGGCCATTGATCGCGATCGCCTCGGCCCCGGATCCCCAGAGGCCGTTCACCACCAGCTGCAGGTCGCGGTCCCGCAGCCGGCCGCTGTTGGAGAAGCCCTGCCCGGCCCTCGGGTCGACGTTGCCGCCGCTGCCCGTGCCCGCGGCGTCCTCCAGGACCAGCTTCACGCCCGGCCCGGTGACCTGGCCCAGGCCCACGGCCCCGCTCACCCCGCCGGGATCGGCGTCGCCCGAGGCGAGCGCCTGCTGCTGCGTGCTGTCGACCTTGAGCCGCAGCTCCTGCACCTGCTTCTGCAACCGGTCGGCCGAGGTGTTGCTGTCGTTGATCCGGTGGATCAGCGCGTCCCGTTCCTTGGCCAGCGAGGGCTCGGCCTTGTGCGCGTTCACCGCGCCCACCGTCACCACCGCGCCGACCAGCGCCAGCCCCGCCCCGAGCGTCAGCAGCCCCGGCAGGGTCCCGGGTATCCGGCTGTCGCGGGCACCGCCGCGCGCGGCGGCCGCCTCCGCGTAGCCCTCGTCCAGGCTGTGGTCCATCACGTTGGTCAGCAAGGACATCGAGGCGTCCGGGCGGTTGTACCGTCCGTTCGGGGCACTCGGCGTCGGCGTCGCTGGCATGGAGACCATCGTCCCATGTCGTCGAGGGGGCCCGTGCACGGCCCCTGAGCTGCACACACGCTGCACACATGACGGAATGTGACGGAATATTCCGAATGATGTGAAAACGGACAGAGGGGCGCGCGGGTCACACCGCGCGCCCCGCCGTCTGAGGCGGTTCCGAGCTCAGCTCCTGATCGTGCTCAGTCCCGGTTCGTCACCGTCCCGCTCCGTCGACCACGGCCGCCCACTCGTCCAGCAGCGCCTCGGTGGCCTCGTCATCGGGGCCCTCCGCCCAGAGGTGGGTGACCGCCTCGGCCGGGTCCGGGAGCACCAGCGTCCAGCGCCCGTCCGCCTCGACCACCCGGACGCCGTCGGTGGTGTCCAGCCGACGGCTGCCGGCCGCCTCCACCACCGAGCGCATGACCATGCCCTTGGCGGCCCACGGCGTCGCGATGTCCCGGCGCCGGATGTGCGCCTGCGGGATCCGGGCGTCGATCTGGCTCAGCGTGAGCTGGGTCCGCGCCACCAGGCCGACCAGCCGGACGAACGCCGCGGCGCCGTCCAGCACCCCGCTGAACTCGGGCACCACGAAGCCGCCGCGCCCGTCCCCGCCGAACACCGTGCCCTCGGCGGAGGCCGCCTTCGCGAGGTCGTCCGGCGTCGTCGTGGTCCAGATGACCTGGGTGCCGTGGTACGCGGCGACCTGCTCGGCGATCCGGGTGGTGGTCACCGGCAGTGCCACCTGCCCGCTGCGCCGCTCGGCGGCGACCAGGTCCAGCAGCACCAGCAGGGCCCGGTCGTCGTCGATCACCCGCCCGAGTTCGTCCACGAACGCGACGCGCTCGCCCACCGGGTCGAACCGCACCCCGAAGGCCGCCCGCGAGGAGGCGACCAGCTCACCGAGCCTGGCCAGGCCGGCCCGCCGCGTTTCCGCGTCCTCGGTCGGCCGCGCCTCGTCCAGCCCGCTGGAGACGGTGAGCGCCTCGACCCCGAGTCGGCCCAGGATGCTCGGCAGAACAAGGCCCGCGCTGCCGTGCGCGGTGTCCACGACCACCTTCAGCCCGGCCTCCCGGACTCCGGTCGTGTCCACCGTCCGCAGCAGGTTTCCCGCGTAGGAGTCGAAGACGCTGGAGGGGAAGGTCAGGTCCCCGATCTCACCGGGGAAGGCCCGCCGGAACTCCTGGCGCGCGTAGACGCGGTCGAGCTTGCGCTGGCCGGCCTGCGAGAGGTCCGCCCCGCGCTCGTCGAAGAAGAGGATGTCCAGCGAGTCCGGCACACCCGGCGTGGTCCGCAGGAAGATCCCGCCCGCGCTCCCCCGCGCCGTGTGCTGCCGGGCCACCGGCATGGGCACGTTCTCGAGGTCGCGGACGTCGATCGCGGAGGTCTGGAGCGCCGAGATCATCGCCCGTTTGAGCGCACGCGCACCACGCGAGTGGTCACGCGCGATGGTGACGGTGGCACCCTTCTTCAGCGTCGTCGCGTACGCCCCCGCCAGCCGGACGGCCAGCTCCGGGGTGATCTCGACGTTCAGGATGCCCGAGACGCCGCGGACCCCGAACAGGTGCTCCTGGCCGCGCGACTCCCAGATCACCGAGGTGTTGACGACGGCGCCGGCCTCGATGGTCTTGAACGGGTAGACCCGGACGTTCGCCCCGATGATCGACTCCTCGCCGACCAGGCACTCGTCCCCGATCACCGCGCCGTCCTCGATCCGCGCGGCCCGCATCACGTCGGTGTTCTTGCCGACCACGCAGCCCCGCAGGTTGCTCTGCGGCCCGACGTACACGTTGTCGTGCACCACCGCCCTGTGCAGGAACGCGCCGCGCTTGACGACCACGTTGCTGCCCAGCACGGTGTGCTCGCGGATCTCCACGCCGGCCTCGACCTTGGCGTAGTCCCCGATGTACAGCGGCCCGCGCAGCACCGCCTCCGGGTCCACCTCGGCGCCCTCGGCGACCCAGACCCCCGGGGAGATCTCGAACCCGTCGAGCTCGACGTCGACCTTGCCCTCCAGGACGTCCGCCTGGGCCTTGCCGTAGCTCTCGTGGGTGCCCACGTCCTCCCAGTAGCCCTCGGCGACGTACCCGTAGACCCGCTTGCCCTCCTTCAGGAGCTGGGGGAAGACGTCACTCGACCAGTCGACGGACTCGCCCGCCGCGACGTAGTCGAAGACCTCGGGTTCCATCACATAGATACCGGTGTTCACCGTGTCGGAGAAGACCTGCCCCCAGGTCGGCTTCTCCAGGAACCGCTCGACCCTCCCCTCCTCGTCCGTGATCGTGATGCCGAACTCCAGTGGATTCGGCACCCTCGTGAGACAGACGGTGACCAGAGCGTTCTTACTGCGGTGAAAGTCGATCAATTCCGAGAGATTGAAGTCGGTCAACGCGTCACCGGAGATCACCAGAAAGGAATCGTCCTTGAGCGCGTCCTCGGCGTTCTTGACACTCCCCGCAGTGCCCAGTGGCGTCTCCTCGTGGGCATAGGTCAGATGCATGCCCAGCTCTTCGCCGTCACCGAAATAGTTCTTGACCAGCGACGCCAGGAACTGCACGGTGACGACGGTGTCGGAGAGGCCGTGCCGCTTCAGCAGCCGAAGCACGTGCTCCATGATCGGCCTATTGGCGACCGGAAGCAGCGGCTTCGGCATGCTGGAGGTCATCGGGCGGAGTCGGGTGCCCTCGCCCCCTGCCATTACAACGGCTTTCATTACGGGTGCGTCCTCCTTCGCGGTGGTGGACCGGCAGGTCCATCAAAGCGTTCCAGAAGGTTCTCTACCCGGAAGGTATCGTCCGACGCACCGAGGAGGCGTGGGGCTTCTCTCAGATCACGTCTCAGACTGTGGACGCCGGGCCCGCGGTGCTCCCCCGGACGATCTGCCGCGCCTGGACCGCGTAAAGAATCGCGGCCCACCAGTACAAGGTCGTCCCCCACCAGATGAACGCCCAGCTCACCACCTCGGCCGGCCGGGCGATCCAGCTGTCGACACTGCCGAGCAGCAGAAGCGGAAACGCGTACATCAGATTGAAGGTCGCGGCCTTCCCCAGGAAACTCGTCTGGAGCGGTCCGTAACCGCGCCGGGCCAGAATCGGCAGCAGGCCGGCGATGAATGCCTCACGGGCCAACAGGATCGCGGTGAGCCACCACGGCAGAATCCCACGCCACGTCAACCCGACCAGCGTGGACAGCACGTACAGCCGGTCGGCCAGCGGATCGAGCAGCTGCCCCACCCGGCTGATCTGCCCCCACCGGCGGGCGAGCTTCCCGTCCAGGTAGTCGCTGATCCCGCTCAACATCAGGATCAGCAGTGCCCAACCGTCATTGTTGGGCCCGTCGAAGACCGGCCACAGGATGAGCCAGAGGAAGAGCGGAACACCGACCAGCCGGCCCATGCTCAGCATATTGGGGATGGTGAGGACGCGATCGGTCTGGACCCGCGTCTCCTGGACCTCCACCCGGGGGGCCTCCTGTCCCGTGTGACGACAATTGCATGTTGACCCTACAACAGAGAAGCCCCCGACCGGTTCACCCGGCGGGGGCTTCTCTAGAAGAATTGTTCGGCGGCGTCCTACTCTCCCACAGGGTCCCCCCTGCAGTACCATCGGCGCTGTAAGGCTTAGCTTCCGGGTTCGGAATGTAACC
>NZ_JBHVEU010000339.1:0-9612 GCF_042802075.1 Kitasatospora sp. NPDC057518 | reverse complement strand
CGCGCGCTGCTGCGCGAGGAGCTGGTCGAGCTGGTCGGCAAGGACTCCGACCGTGCCGTGCGCTCCACCAAGCACGAGGAGGGCCCGGCGGTGGTTTCGCGGGAGGTGACCAGGAGGCGGTGGTGGGTGGCGGGCGGTGGCTGGAGGGGGCGGACCTGGTCGGCGGCGGAGGCGTTGTCGGCGATGACGAGGACGCCGCCGCCGTGCTGCTCCAGTCGGGCGCGGTAGAGGGTGGCGCGGCTCTCCCGCTCCGGTGGGATGTGTTCGGCGGGGACGCCGAGGGCCCGGAGCAGGGTGTCGAGGGCCTGTCCGGCCTCGACCGGGGTCTCGTCGTAGCCGCGGAGGTCGACGAAGAGGGCGGCGGAGTAGTGGCCCTCGCCGAGCAGCGCGTGGCCGGCGGCGAGCGCGAGGGTGGTCTTGCCGATGCCGCCGAGGCCGGTGACCGTCACCGTCGACGGGCCGTCCGGGGCCAGCAGGGCGCGGAGTTCGGCGAGGTCCTGGTCGCGTCCGGTGAGGGCGGAGGTGACCGGCGGCAGCCCCGCGATCGTGGGCGGGCGCGCGGTGACCGTGACGTGCGCCGTGTCCGCCTGGACGACCGGGGCGTGGAAGGTCCCCCCGCGAATGCTGTTGTGCACCCCGTGAGCGTAGTCGCCCGCCCCTCGTGCGCCTGCTGTGCGCCGGTGGTTCTGTGGAACGCTTCCGGGACAGACCAGGCGAGTTGGGGAGTTTGCATGCAGCACGGGCACACCGATCCGTCGCTCTACCGTTCGGCCGCCGAGGCGATCGCCGCCCCGCCGGAGAGGCTGGCGTACGTGGCCGGGTTCGACCGGTCGGGGCGGCGGCCGGACGCGTTGCTGAGCGTCGACACCGATCCGGACTCGGCGAGCTACGGGAAGGTCCTGAACTTCGCCGAACTTCCCACGCTCGGCGACGAGTTGCACCACTTCGGCTGGAACGCCTGCTCCAGCGCCCTCGCCCACGCCTGCCACGAGAACCCGGAGCGGCGCTACCTGCTGCTGCCGGGGCTGCGCTCCTCCCGGCTGCACGTCATGGACACCTACCCCGACCCGGTCCGCCCGCGGCTGGTCAAGACGGTGGAGGCGAAGGAGCTCGCCGCCAAGGCGGGCTACTCGCGCCCGCACACCCTGCACTGCGGCCCCGACGGCGTCTTCCTGTCCTGCCTGGGCGGCGGCGAGGGCAACGACGGCCCGGGCGGGGTGGCGCTGCTCGACCACACCACCTTCGAGGTGCTGCGCGCCTGGGAGACCGAGCGCGGGCCGCAGCACTTCGCCTACGACGTCTGGTGGCACCTGGGCACCAACGTGGGCATCACCAGCGAGTGGGGCACCCCGTCGATGGTCGAGGGCGGGGTGGTGCCGGAGCTCCTGCTCGGGCGCAAGTACGGCCACGCGCTGCACTTCTGGGAGCTGGACTCCGGCCGCCACCTCCAGCGGGTGGACCTCGGCGACCAGTACCAGATGGTGCTGGAGCTGCGCCCGGCGCACGACCCGCAGGCGGAGTGGGGGTTCGCCGGGGTGGTCACCAACGTCGAGGACCTGTCCTCCTCGGTCTGGCTCTGGTACCGGGACGGGCCGGCGTTCACCGCGCGCAAGGTGATCGAGATCCCCGCCGAGCCGGCCGCGGCCGAGGACCTGCCGCCCGCGCTGCGGCCGTTCGGCGCGGTGCCGCCGCTGGTCACCGACATCAACCTGTCGGTGGACGACCGCTGGCTCTACGTGTCGGCCTGGGGCACCGGCGAGCTGTTCCAGTACGACGTCTCGGACCCGTTCCACCCCCGGCTGGCCGGCTCGGTGCGGCTCGGCGGGATCACCGCCCGCACCCCGCACCCGGCCGAGCCCGGCCGTCCGCTGAGCGGGGCGCCGCAGATGGTGGAGATCAGCCGGGACGGCCGGCGGGTCTACCTCACCAACTCGCTCTACGGCGCCTGGGACGACCAGTTCTACCCGGACGGCATCGAGCCCTGGATGGTCAAGCTGGACGCCGACCCGGAGGCCGGCGGGCTGAGCGTCGACGAGCGCTTCTTCCCGCACGGCGCCGACTTCCGGGGCCTGCGCGTCCACCAGACCCACCTGGCGGGCGGCGACGCCTCCTCCGACTCCTACTGCTTCCGCTGAGCGGTCCTCACCAGCTGAGCCGACCCGACCGGACGGGCGGGCGTCACCGGTCAGGCGGGCGTCACCGGAACAGCGCCTGGTCGAACCGCACCTGCGCCGACGGCAGCCCCGCCGCCGTCAGCCGGGTGCGGACGGAGCCGACCATGCCGGCCGGCCCGGTGACGCAGGCCAGGTGCTCGCGCCAGTCCCCGGCCGTCGCGACGGCGTCGGCGAGTTCGCCGACGGTGACCGGGGTGACGGTCAACCACGGCTTGTGCAGGCCGAGTTCGGACAGCGACTGCCAGTCGTAGAGGTCCCGGCGGTCCCGGGCGCCGACGAAGAGGTGGACCCGGCGGCCGGTCGGCCGGTGGGCGGTCTGCTGCTCGATGATCGCCTTCATCGGGGCGAGGCCGGTGCCGCCCGCGACCAGCAGCAGGTCGCGGGCGTCGCCGTCGGGCAGCAGGCTGCCGCGCGGCGGGCCGAGGCGCAGCCGGTCGCCGATGCCGGTGTGCTCGACCAGGGCGGCGCTGACCCCGCCGGGGGCGGTGCGGCGGACGTGGAACTCCAGCTCGTTGTCGGCGCGCGGGGCGCAGCCCATCGAGTACTGCCGCCAGGTGTGCGGCAGCGCCGGGTGTTCGACGGTGCCGTACTGCCCGGCCCGGTACGGGTACGGTTCGCCGGTGCGCACCCGCAGCACGGCGAGGTCGGGGCGGCGGCGCTCGTGGCCGGTCACCACGGCGTGCCAGTACGGGGGTTCGGTGAGCGCGGAGTCGGCGCCGGCCACCATCGCGCCGACGGCGAAGCGCAGCATCCGCACCCAGGCGCCCTCCAGCTCCTCCGTCCAGCGCTCGCCGGCCCGGTGCCGGACGGCCGCACACAGGGCCTCCTCGAAGGCCTCGTAGTGCACCGGCCGGACACCCAGTTTCCGGTGGTCGCGGCCGAGTTGGCGGAGCGTCTGCTCCAGTTCGGCCGGGCGGTCGAGGTGGTCGATGAGATGGTGGAAGATCCGTTCCAGGTGGAGCTGCTGGAACTCCATCGAGGCGGGGAAGAGCGGTCGCAGGTACGGGCGGTGGCTGAACATCACCGCGTAGAGGTGGTCGATCAGGTCCGCGAGCGGGGAGATCAGGTCGAGGTCGCGCCGGATGACGTGCTGGTCCGCGGCGCCGTCGTAGCCGCCCTCCTCCCCGTACGCGTTGCACCCGAGGTCGCCGCCGGCCGAGGTGGAGGGGGCGAGGAGTTGGCGTCGCAGGCGCATCGCGTGATGGCGGGCGATCAGGCGGTCGTACTCGGCGGTGGCGGTGGCGGTGGCGGTGCCAGTGCTCATGCTGCTGCTGTTGTCCATGTCCCGCCCAGTGAACTGCCGGGCCGCCGGACACGAGAAGGGCCGATCGCCCCGGAGAGACCCGGGACCAACGACCCCTTGCGGTGGTACGTCCGGACCGGGACGCTTTTCGGCCACCGCGCGCACGGACCCCCACCGCGCACGGGCCCCATCGCGCGCACGCACCCCCGGAACGGGCGGGCAGGACGGAAGGGTGCCCCGCGCCCCGGTGCTCTCCTACCACCAGGACCCGGGGCACCGCCGTCGTCAGACCCCTGCCCGGCGCGCCTCCCGGCGCTCCAGCCGCCGCTGCCGGCCCTGGCGCAGCGGCTGGTCGGGCAGCCACCCGAAGGTGAGACAGGCACCGACCACCCCGAGCAGCATCCCGATCACGAAGCCGCCCAGGTTGGAGGTGACCCAGCTGGCCAGCGAGGCCAGCACGGCGAGGATGGAGTAGAACAGCCGCTGCGCCGGGTTGAACAGGATCAGCAGGCCGCACAGCAGCATCACCGCGGGCACCAGGTAACCGGCCAGCCCCTGCATCCCGATGTGCAGGATGACGGGCAGCGGGGCCTTCAGGGTGAACAGGACCTCGGCGCCGCCGAGTGTCACCAGCAGCCCGCCCCAGAACGGTCGCCGGCCCCGCCAGTCGCGTGTGACCGGGCGTGCGGCGGGCTCGGCGACGGGGGCCGCCACGGCCTGGGCGGGCGCGGCCGCCGTCCCCTCGGCGGCCACCCCCTCGGCCCGTGCCGCGGTGCCCTCGCCGGTGCCGGCCGGCTCCGGTACGGACTCCGCCATGCTCAGCAGCCCGTGGAGCTGAAGCTCAGCCGCAGGTTCGGCAGTTTGAACCCGACGGCGGTGCTCGCGTAGTTGTGCTGGTTCAGGTGGGTCAGCGTGACGTGGTCGGCCTGCTGGCCGAACACGCCGGGGTTGCCCTTCCCGACCGGGCCGGCCTTGGTGTACGTGCTGGCGTCGCCGCCGATCTCGATGTTCTTGAACTCCGCGTCGCCGGACAGCATGTCGGAGTCGGTGGTGAGGTCGGAGGCGGTGACGGGGGTGCCGCCGTCGCCCGCGTGGATCACCAGGTTGATGCCGCCGAGGTCGACGCTCTGGCACAGGTTGGTGATCTCGGCCTTCTTGATCGCCGACACCGCGACCAGCACCTGGCCGCCGGTGGAGCCCGCGTTGGGGCTGTCGGGGATCATCGAGTCCAGCGAGCCGAACTGGGCGAAGCCCTCGCCGTCCAGCTTGTCGGCGGTGATGGTGAACGGCATGCCGGAGATGGAGAACTGGGCGGCGAGCACGCCCTGGGCGGTGAGCGCCATCAGGACGCCACCGGCCGCGATGGCCGGTACGGCCATCAGGGCGCTGCGCTTCAGCCGGACCCGTCCTCTTCTCGGTCCGCTCGGCGTCTGCGGGGTCTCGGCCGCCGTGGCGGCGTCCTCGGACATGGCCATGTGTGTGCTCCCTGTGGGTGGAATGGGTGTGCAGGCACTTGGCACGTTGTCCTGGCGCGGACAGCGTTCCCCGGCCCGACCGGGCTGTCCGCCCCTCGGCAGCGGGGCGGACCGGTCGGCGCCGGTAGGTAACTGGGAAGCTACTGCCCGGTATTGGCCGGGTCAATACAGGTGCACGAAGGATCTTCACCAATCCGCGACCCGCTTCGGCCAGTCCCGCACCCCCAGCCGCTCGGCCGCTTCCGCCGGGCCGAGGAAGGGCGACAGGCAGAACAGGCTCAACAGCGGCAGGAGCTCCAGTAGTTGTTCGGTCCGGCCGGAGTCGATCCGCCGGTAGATCGCGCTGTAGACGCCGCCGACCACGGCGTCCACCATCTCCTTCGACCCGACCCCGCCCGGAAGTTGGGGCACCTCGGCGAAGAACGAGCGGAACCTGGTCAGCAGTTGGGCCCGCTCCCGGCGGCCGGCCGGACCGACCGCCTCGATCTCGATCACCGCCATCGTGGCGAACGCCGGTGTCCCCGCCAGCAGTTGCAGCATCACGCCGAGCGCCTTCCGGATGCCCCGGCACCAGTCGGATTCGGCCGCGAAGGCCGCCGCCATCCGCCGGATCACCACGCCGGTGCCGTGCCGGTGCGCGGCCAGGAAGGCGTCCTCCTTGCCGTTGAACAGCTCGTAGAAGACCGGCCTGGTCACGCCCGCCGCGCGGCAGATGTCGCTGATCGTCGCGTGCTGGTAGCCGCGCTCGGCGACGGTCCGCACCAGCCCGTCCAGGAGTCGATCGCGCTGGGTCGCGGCGACCACGCCGGCGGGCAGCCGGCGCGGGCCCGGCTTGATCGAGCGGGCCGGATCGCGGCCGGTCCGGGCACCCGGCAGCAGGACCACGTCGGCTCCGCGGAGGTGTTTCCGATCCATCACCAACTCCTGTGTCCTGTATTGACATTGATGGAACACCGGGTTTACAACACTGACAGGTTTCCAACCGGCGGGCCAGCAGGCGCCCACCGGCCGGACCTCCGGGGGCTCCGCGGACCGGGGCGAAAGCCCGGGCCACGGGACCACGGCGGGGACGGGACCGCGACGGTGGCAGTCGTCGAGGGCCCCGACGGCACCGCACGTCCCCGACCGAACGGCGCGGTGCCGCAGTGTTCCACGCCGCCGTCCGTACGCAAGGCCACACGCAAGGCCGCACCGCAGCTCCACCGCACCGCCGTACCACCGCAGTTCCACCGCACCGCCGTACGCCCACCCTCGCGTACGTCCGCACCGCCGTACCGCACGGACGGGCCCGTGGCGCCGGGCCCGCCCGCCCTCGGCATGGGCCGAGGCATCCGGTGTGAAGACCGGAGCGCGGCCCGGAGAGCGACCCGGGGAACGGTACGACGTCTCCGGTGCGAAGCCTCCGGCACCCGCCATGCCCCTCCCCCGTCGTGCACACCACCACACCCGCACGCCGGGTTTCCCCCACCCCCGTCCACCGGACGGAGAGAGGTACCCTCATGCGCATCAGCCGCACCCTCGCCACCGCCGCCCTGGCCGCACTCGCCCTCACCGGCGCGGCCGTGACCCCCGCCCAGGCCGCCGGCGCGGTCCTGACCACCGGAAGTCCGAGCGGCCCGGACGTCGCCGTCGGCGACGTGCTGACCGCCAACCTGGTCTCCGGCACCACCGCGAACTTCAACAACAGCGCCACCGGGTCGACCGGCGTCAAGTGTGCCGCCTCCTCCTTCTCGGCGACCGTCACCGCCAACCCGGCCGCGCCGGGCAGCGCCGTCGAGCGGCTCGACACCCAGACCTTCGGCTCCTGCACCTCCAACGTCATCGGTGTCACCGGCGTCAAGAGCGTCACGGTCACCAGCCTGCCGTTCACCAACACGGTCAGCGACGCCCCTGGCAACCCGGTCAAGCTCACCCCCGGCGCGGCCGGCGTGATGGGCACCACCGTGGTGCTCAACACCATCCTGGGCAGCATCAGCTGCAACTACCAGAACAGCACCGGGATCAACGGCACCACCTCGAACACCGGCAACACCATCGGCTTCGCCGGCCAGCCGTTCGCCCTGGTGTCCGGGCCGAGCCTGTGCTTCTCGACGGGCTACTTCAGCGCCACCTACGGCCCGGTCCTCGACAGCTCCGTCGCCGGCAGCCCGGCGCTCTTCGTCAACTGACGCCGGGGCCCCCGCGGCCCGTCCTGACGACGGCGGCGTACGGCACCCTCACCGGGCCGTACGCCGCTGCACCGGACCCGTCCCCGAACCGGAACGCCCGCCCCCGACCCCGGACGCCCGCCCCCGAGACAGCGAAGTGACCGGCCGGTAGGGTGGCGCCGCACGGAGACGGCGAACCGGAACGGGGCAGACGGATGAGCGACAACGGCGGGCACGGCACGGGCTTCTTCACCTCGGTGGCGGACGCCGCCGAGCAGTTGGCCGCCACCGGCTACCTGGCCTCCACCTCCGTGGCCACCACCGTCTTCCTCGCCGACCGGCTCGGCAAGCCGCTGCTGGTCGAGGGCCCGGCCGGGGTCGGCAAGACCGAACTCGCCAAGGCGGTGGCGGCGATCGGCCGCGCCCGGCTGGTCCGGCTCCAGTGCTACGAGGGCATCGACGAGGCCCGCGCGCTCTACGAGTGGAACCACGCCAAGCAGCTGCTGCGGATCACCGCCGGCCGCGACGAGGGCTGGCAGGAGGCCCGCACCGACATCTTCGGCGAGGAGTTCCTGCTCGCCCGCCCGCTGCTCACCGCGATCCGCGGCGAGGAGCCGACCGTGCTGCTGATCGACGAGATGGACAAGGCCGACGTCGAGGTGGAGGCGCTGCTGCTGGAGGTGCTCAGCGACTTCCAGGTCACCGTCCCCGAGCTGGGCACCATCACCGCCGAGCGCCGCCCCTTCGTGCTGCTCACCTCGAACGCCACCCGCGAGCTCTCCGAGGCGCTGCGCCGCCGCTGCCTCTTCCTCCACCTCGACTACCCCGAGGCCGAGTTGGAGCGCCGCATCGTCCGGCTCAAGGTGCCCGGACTGGACGAGACGCTGGCCGAGTCGCTGGTCCGGGTGGTCGGCGCGCTGCGCGCGATGGAGCTGCGCAAGGCCCCGTCCGTCGCCGAGACCATCGACTGGGCCCGCACCCTGCTGGCGCTCGGCGCCGGCACCCTGGACGAGACGGTCGTCCGGGACACCCTCGGCGTGATCCTCAAGCACCAGGACGACGTCCGCAAGGCCGCCCAGAAGCTCACCCTCGCATGACGACGCCCCGGGAGGCCGACACCGCCGCCCGCCTCACCGGCCTGGTCCGCGCCCTGCGCGGGCACGGCCTGCGGATCGGCCCGGCCGAGACGGTGGACGCCGCCGCCGTCCTGGACGTCCTCGGCTTCGCCGACCGCGAGCAGATACGGGCCGGCCTGGCCGCCGCCCTGCTCCGCTCGGAGGCCCAACGGACCGTCTACGACGCCGCCTTCGACCTGTTCTTCCCGCTCGGTGTCGGCACCCCGGAGGCCGTCCGGGCCGACCCGCCGCCCGTCCCCGACGACCCCGAACCGCCGCGCTTCGGCCGCCCCGACCCGCTGCGCGAGCAGCTGCGCGAGCGCCTCGCCGCCGCGCTGGCCGCCGACGACCGCGCCGCCCAGGCCCGGCTGGCCGGCGAGCTGATCGAGGCCTTCGGCCGGTACGGCACCGGAGGCTCCCCCGGCAGCGGGGGCTCCCCCGGCTCCGGCGGCTGGTCCGCCCAGCAGGCGCTCGGCCGGCTCGCCCCCGAGACGCTGCTCGCCCGCGTCCTCGCCGCCCTGCGCGAGCGGCCCGGCGCCCGGGGCCCCGCCGACCGGGACCTCTCCGACCGGGTGCTCGCCGACGAGATCCGCCGCCGCATCCGGGACTTCCGCGCCATGGCCGCCGGCGAGGCCCGCCGCCGGGTCGCCGAGCTGCGCGGCCCCGAGCGGATCGCCGAACGCGCCGTCGCCCCCACCGCCGACCGGGTCGACTTCCTCTACGCCGGCCGCGACCAGCTCGCCGAACTGCGCCGCACCGTCCACCCGTTGGCCCGCAAGCTGGCCACCCGGCTGGCCGCCCGCCGCCGCCGAGCCGCCCGCGGCGAGATCGACCTGCGCCGCACCCTGCGTCGCTCGCTGGGCACCGGCGGGGTGCCGCTGCGCCCCGCGTACCGGCGGCGCCGCCCGGCCCGCCCGGAGCTGGTGCTGCTGTGCGACGTCTCCGGCTCGGTGGCGGGCTTCGCCGACTTCACCATGCTGCTGGTGCAGGCGATGGGCGAACAGTTCAGCAAGGTCCGGGTGTTCGCCTTCGTCAACCACACCGCCGAGGTGACCGGCCTGCTGCGCGGCGGCGACGACCCGGCACGCCTGGCCGCCCGGATCCTCGCCGAGGCCGAGGTCACGGGCTACCACGGCAACAGCGACTACGGCTCCGCACTCGGGGAGTTCGCCGAACGGCACCTGGACGCCGTCGGCCCGCGCACCTGCGTGCTGGTCCTCGGCGACGCCAGGAACAACCACCGCGACCCCAACCCGGACGCGCTGCGCCGGATCGCCGACCGGGCCCGCCGGGTGTTCTGGCTCAACCCCGAGCAGCCCTCGCTCTGGCCGACCGGCGACTCCGCCGCCCTCGTCTACGCGGGCGTGGTGGAGATGCACTCCTGCCGCAACGCCCGCCGCCTCGGCGAGCTGATCGCCCGCCTCCTGCCGGTCTGACACCGGGCGCGGCCCCCGAGGC
>NZ_JBHVEU010000338.1:0-9615 GCF_042802075.1 Kitasatospora sp. NPDC057518 | reverse complement strand
CCGCCGCAGCGCGGGGTGCCGGGCCGTCGTGGTGCGCGGAGGGGAGGACATCGGCCAGGCCGGGGTGACCGGATATCCCTCCGCCCCGCGGCGCCGGCGCGCAGGCGGGGACGGCCCGGCCCCGGATAGGAGGCAAGTGCGCCTTCGGCGGGCGAATGTGCCACTGCGTCGGATCAGGGCTGGCCGCCCGGCCGCCGCGTCCGTCCCCGGCCCGGCCGGCGTGCCCGCGTCCCGCACCGCACGGCCGCGGTGGTGGTGGGCGGGCGCCGCCCGCGCGATCGGGGAACCGGCCATTCCGGCCCGTCCCGGACCGGCGGCCCGTTGACCTGTTCTGGCATGGTCCCGTCAACAATCCCGCAGCTATGTTCGTTTGCGACCGGCACCACCACACCGACCACACCACCACCCGGGCTCCCGCCTGTCCTGACGCGGAGTCCGGACGCCAGGGGGGAACAACGATGCGTCACTCACGCTCATCCGGACGCCGGCGCGCGGGGCTGGTCGCCCTCGCCGCGGCCTCCGCGCTCGGCACCATGGCGGCCATGGCCCCGGCCGCGGCCGCCACCCCGGCGCGGACGGCCGCCGCCGTGGCCGGGGACCCCGCGCTCGGCGACACCTGTACGGCCGCGGACCTCGGCAAGCGCTACCCGTTCATCAAGTCCCTCCAGGTCGTCCCGACGATCACCCACTTCAAGGGCTGGTACGTCACCGACGGCGCGACGGGCTCCCAGACGGTGACGGCCACCACCCAGTCGGTGGTGACGGTCTCGGTCGGCCTCGACGCCTCCATCACGGGCAACTTCGAGATCGCGACCCTCGCCAAGGTCGAGGCGAGCGCGAAGCTGAGCGTCAAACTGGAGTCCTCCACGACCAGCACCGAGTCGAAGTCGATCACCTGGAACTTCCAGAAGCCCGGCTACTACGCCCTGTACGAGGGAACGCGGAAGGTCACCGGCCAGTACGGCAGCCTGAACTGCAACCGCGTCGACACGGGCAACGGCACGTACGCCACCAAGTGGGTCGAGGGCCCGGGCGGGGGCAGCTACACCACCTTCACCACCCTGGAAGAGGGCGCGGTGCGCTGCGAGGACGCCGTACCGGCGAACAGCATCATGCGCCGGGCGCAGGACATCCTGGGCTGCACCGCCCCGCTCCGCACCGACGCGGCCGCTCCGGCCAAGGCTGCGGCCACCACTGCGGGGATCAAGCAGGACTGGCCCGGATTCCCCGGCACCACCGCGCCGCCCGGCTTCACCTGCGACACGGCCAACTACAAGATCGCCACACCCGACCGCGCGCTGTTCTGGTCCGCGCCCGGCTTCCTGGACTGGGGCAGCAACAACATCCAGCTGCGGCCCGCCGCCCAGGGCTGGCCGCAGGGCCAGGACCAGTGGCAGCTGTGCAGCGGCCCGACGGCGAACGGCATCGCGGAGCAGATCCTGATCAACCGCTCGACCAACAAGTGCCTGGCCGTCCCGGAGGCGACCGCCGCCACCGAGGGCACCATCCTGCAGCAGGCCGACTGCAAGGTCGACGACCTGCAGCGGTTCTACTTCTACCGCGACGTCCCCGGCAGCGACAGGATCGGCGTCCAGAACAAGTACACCGGCCACATGGTCGGCCACGACCGCAACGCCGACGGCCAGCCCCTGCGCCAGTACAGCATGGGCAAGGCCGACGGCACCGGCACCTACGCCCTCGTCAAGGCCTGACCAGAGCCCGCACCACCATCCCCGCGGGTGCCGCCGACCACGGCGGCACCCGCTGCCGTGCGCCGTACGGCCCCCTCGACCCGCGCCGGGCCCGGACCACGGCACCACCACCCGGCCCCAGGGGCCCACTCGGCCTCCAGCCCGTCCCCCGCCGACTCCGTCCGGCTTCAACTGACCGGCCAGGAAAGGCCCCAGGGCACCGGAAGCGCCCCGCCGCCCGCACCCGTCCGACCGTCCGACGGCAGCCGGACCGCCGTCAAGGTCGATCCCACGCGTGCCACCCCGCGCCCGGGGAGCGGCCTTCAACGGGCCGGGGAGGCGCGGGCAGTGCGCCGGGGGCGGCCGTCCCGCCCTCGCAGACCGTGCCGCAACCGCTATCGGCGACAGCCTGCGCCCCTTTGAGTCCCCCGCCGCGCGCTGTCCGCAGGCCTGCGGCGGTGAACGCGCTGCGCAGGAAGTCGGCCGGTCCGACTTCCTGCGCGGTGGCGACGTGTTGGTCAGGTGCGGGTGGCCCGGACGCGACAGTGGGCGAGGGCGTACTTGACGCGGATCTCGGAGTGGGCGGTGGTGGTGAGGAGTTCGCCGGCGGCGACGAGGGTGGACCAGTAGCGGACGGGATCGCCGGTGCGAGGCATGGGCTGGGCGGCGGCGAGCGAGAGGTACGCGGTGGTCAGGTTGCCGGTGGTGAACCAGCGGGTGAGGCCGTGCTGGTGGCCGGCGCGGATGCCGCCCATGGCGTCGACGGCGGCCAGGAACAGGTCGACGACGGCGAGTTCGGTGTCGGTGAGCGACTTGGGGACGTCGAAGACCCCGAGGGCTTCGAGGAGTTCGCCGGTGTCCGTCTCGGAGTCCGGCCGGGGGTCCGAGAGCAGGGCGTCGTAGCACTCGTCCAGGCGGCGGCCGGTCTCCGCGAGCGGGATGTCGAGGGCGAGGCACACCGCGCGGGCGGAGGAGAGCGGCTTGCCGGTACGGCGGGCGAGGAGCGCGTACGTCTCGGCGGGCGTGCGGCCACGGGAGAGGGCGTGCCGCGCCAGGGTCGTGAGGTTCATCAGCAGTCGGACTCTCAGGCGTTGACGAGGACGGGCGCGGGGATCGGGGCGACGAGCACCCACACGAACTTGCCGATCCCACCCGGCCGGGAGGAGCAACCCCAGCGCTCCGCGAGCTCGTTGACGAGGAACATCCCACGCCCGCGCTCGTCCGAGAGCGCGGCGACACGGACGGACGGACGGCCGCTACCGGCATCGTGCACCTCCAGCCGCAGGCGGGAGTTGACGAGGGCGAAGCGAACCTCGATGTGGCAGTCGTCCGGCCCGTCGGAGTGCTGGACGGCATTGGCGAACAGCTCCCCGAGGAGCAGCTCGGCCGTGTCGGCGTAGCGGTCACCGGACGGCAGCCCGGAGAGGTACGCACGGAGCAAGTACCGCGCCAGGGGCGTGGATTCGATGCGGGAGTCGAGGCACGCGACGAACGCGCGGGGCCGAGCAAGCCGACGGACATCGTGCGGGGGCCTACCAGTGTCGAGAGGCATCGTGCGACTCCGGGGAAGAGAGGACTGGCGAAGGGAGGTCCGGCCGGCGCCAGGCCCATACGGGACGCGGCATGACGCCGGACGCTGCCCCTCGGGGGGGGCGAGCAACTCACATTCAGTGAACGACCGCTACAGGACGGGCGGCGAGGCAAAGTCGGCGGCGTTCTGGTCGCATCCCAACCGGAAAACTTGACCGTCCCATGACCCGACTCCCCGCACAGCAGGTGACGGTGTGGTTACTTGGTCTCATGGTGCTCAACGTCCAGCTCCGCTCCCGGATGGCCGAACGCCGTATGACGAAGGTCGAGTTAGCCCACGAAGTGAACCTGGAGATCAAGGTCCTCACGGGGCGGCTCGGCACCGTATCAGAGCGCACAGTGCACAACTGGCTGAGCGGCTCAACCCGGTGGCCGCCCGAGAAGATCCGCCGCGCGCTCAAGGCAGTATTCGCCTGTACGCCCGAAGAGCTGGGCTTCGTCCCAACGGGGCGGGCCCGCACCACACCGGAGGAAGACGTGAGGCGACGCGACTTCATAGCGGCGGTCGGCGGTACTGCGGCCACCGCGCTCACCCCCACCCTCGCATCAGCAGCAGGTAGCCGTATCGGCATCTCCGACGTGCAGAACCTGCAACGGCGCTTCGCCGAGGTCATCGCCAGCGACCACCTCCACGGCGGCCGGATCAGCATCGAGTCCAAGGCTGCGGCCCTCGCCGACGAAGCCCTCGAACTACAGAAACACGGCATCGCGACCCAGCGGATCCGGGCTCAGCTGTATGCCAGCGCGGCGGCCTTCATGTCCTCAGCGCTGTGGGCCGCGATCGACGGCCGCCGCTTCGACGCCGCACTCGAACACCACCAGAAGGCGGCCTCACTGGCCGCGATGTCCGGGGACTCGAGCATCCAGTTCCGAATCTGGTCCCACGCGGGCAGCATGTACCGGCATCTGGGACAGGTCGGCGACGCCCTGGCCGCCAACGATGTCGCCCGCGGCCTGCCGGTCGCCCGCCGCGACCCACTGTTCGCCTCGCTTGGACATGCCCGTCACGCGGCCATCCACGGCCTGACCGGTGACTCCAACGCGGTCCGCCGCTCGCTCGGACACGCGCAGGACGCCCTTGACCGGGCGGACCAGGCATCCTCCCGGCCGGTGTGGATAACCGCCTTCTACGACCAGTCCGAGCTCGACTCCCTCGCTCTCGCCGCACACCTGGCGGCCGGGAACTGGCAGGATGCCGAAGCGTGCGCCCACCGCAGCACCGCCCAGCGACGCGACACCATGCGACGATCCATCGCAATCACCACTGTCCGCCTCGCCAGGGCCCAACTCGGGCAGGGCGACCTGGAACCTGCGGTCGCCACTGCCATGTCCGTGCCGCCCGAGGTCTCCGCCCACCCCCGTGTCAGGCGCATGCTGGCAGCCTTCGGCACCAATCTCCACGAGCGGGCACCCGGCAGCACATCCGACCTGGCCTGGACCGCCTACGCCCACGACACCTGGAGAACCACCACGTGACCGTCGAACTCCGCCGCCACACCGCCCTGACCCCCGACGCCCGGCAGGATCTGCTGGACGTCTACGCCGACGTGCGCGCCCCGCTGCTGCACCTGCCGAACTACCGCGTCGACGTGTTCGCCGAACGCCTCGACCGGCACGCCACCGAACCGGGCTTCGTCCTCGCCCTCGGCTACGACGGCGAACTGCCGGTCGGCTACGCCTACGGCAACACCATCGCGTCCGGCGACCGGTACTGGAAGCGCATGACCGAGCCCCTCCCCCACGGATACACCGACACCCCGGCCCTGGCCATCAAGGAGATCGGCGTCCGCACCCCCTGGCGCGGCAGCGGAACCGCCCGCCGCATCCACGACGCACTGCTGGCCGGCCGCCCCGAAAGCCGTGTCACGCTGCTGGTGAACCCGCTCGCCGGAGACGGGAAAGTCCAACGCCTCTACGAGGCCTGGGGCTACCAGGCGTTCAACGCCCAACAGCCCTCGCCGGACTCGCCCCGGCTGACCGCGATGATCCGTCCAACCCACTGACCCTGCCAGGGGAACCGTCATCGGGGTCCCCGCCAGGGCCACCACACAACTGCACACACGCCAGCAGAAGCCGCAACCACCGCGCCGGGCCGTCGAACGCCGCCCTGACCTACTGTCTCGGCCCCGCCGCCCGCATGAGGCGGCGGGGCCCGGGTGGGCACGGTGCAGACCGCCCCGTTCAGCAGCGCTGCCGAAGGCCGCATCCCAGGAGAAGATCCACAGGGCCCGAAAGGAATTCCAATCATGACCGACCATGTAGACCTGTCCAGCGCTTCCCGGGCCAAGTCCTCGTACTCCAACAACGGCGGCGACTGCGTCGAGGTCACTGCCGACGTCCCCGGCCTGGCTCCCGTCCGTGACTCGAAGGACCCTCAGGGGCCGGCTCTGGCCTTCCGGACTGAGGCCAGGGTGTCGTTCGTTGCCGCTGTGCGCAGCGGCGAGTTCGGCGACGTCTGAACCGAGGGCTTCCCCGGACAGCAGTACTTCCGGAGCATGCCGTAGCACCTGGTCGGCCGGCCAGATGCTCGACTGGGTCCTCCCAGCCGAGCATCCGACGTGACGGCGGATCGGCGGACTGCCCGGCGCTCGGGAGTGCGGCCGTGGGTTTGGTACCGCCCGGCCGCCCTATCCGTCCAGGTGGAAGCGGTAGGACATGTGGCGCAGCTTCTCGCGGGTGGCCGAGCGCTCGGCGTAGACGATCTTGCGCAGGGTGGCGCGGGCGATCGGGTGGTTGCGCACGAGCTGCGGGGCGGTCTTCTCCGCCGCCTCCAGGGCCTGGAGCGCCTTGTCGCGGTTGCCGTCCCACAGCCAGGCGCGGGCCAGGTCCATGTGGTGGTGGCCCCGCCGGGAGGCCGGGAGGGCGGCGACCTTCGCCGGGTCGGCACGCTCGTTGAGGATCAGGGCCCTGGCGTGGTCGCCCATCTCCAACTGGACCGACACCGCGTGGACTTGGACGTTGCCACTGGAGAAGGTCAGCGAGTGCCGGTCGAAGGGGGGCTCGGCCCGGCTTCCGTCCATCAACTCGGCTGCCGCGTACGCGTGCCGGATGCGGTCCTCTGCCTCCGTCCGCCGGCCGGCGCGGGCGGCGGACACGGCGGCGCGCAGGTGCATGGCGCCCCAAGCCCGTACGGCCAGGGGGTCGTTGGCGCGGTAGCGGTCCTCGACGAGGCGAAGCGCCTTGTCGGACAGTGCCAGGGCGTCGTCCCAGTCCGCCGTGGCCCACATGTCCCACACCCGCATCCAGTCCGCGACCGCCTCCATCACCGGGTCGCCGGACAGCCGGGCCGACCAGGCGGCCCGCTCGCAGGCCATGGCGATCAGCTCGGGGTGGCCGAGCGTGTGCGCGGCGGTGTGCGCGAACTTGCACTCGATCGCGTAGACCGCGAACGCCTCCTCGCGTTCGCGGCCGGTGGACACCTCGGCCAGCGCACGCGCTTCGCGCAGCATGTCCGGGAGCACCTTCAGGATGGCCACGTTGGCGGCCGCGTCCCGGAGCCGGTGCAGGCGCTCCGTCTCGCGCCAGAGTTCCGCCGACGGCCGGGGCGCGCCGTCGAAGACCGGCGTGAGGTCGTAGCGGCGAAGCTCCCGCAGGATGGCGGCGGCCGACACCTGCCACTGGTTCTCCGACGGCTTGCCCGCGACGAAGGGCCTCTCGATGAGGTCGTTGGGGTGGCAGTGCAGCGCCGCCGCGATCTGGTTGATGGTGCCGGCCCGGTCGAGCTCGATCGTGCCCTTCTCGACCTTCGACACCCAGCCCTGGGTCCTTCCGGTAGCGGCGGCCAGGTCGGCTTGGGTCATGCCCAACCTCAGCCGCGCCCGCCGCACCCGCTTGCCGATCGACTCCCGTTCCTCCAGCACAGCAGCCCTCCCGCGCTCGCGCCCGCCTGCCCGGTCCGTGAGGCCGCGGTACCACCGGGAAGCTACCGCGTTCCGGCGGGCCGCGGGCCCCGAAGCCCGGCGGGATCCGCTGGACGGCTACGCCGACGTGCGCGGCCCGCCGCCATCTGGCTGTTGCTCTTCGCGAGATGCCGGCCCTGCCCTCCTAGGGACGCCGGGCGAGCACCTGGAGCAGGCCGGTGACCGCGACGCCTGCGACGATCTCCCGCCGGTCGATCATGCCCTGGATCCGGGAGATCGGGATCCACTCGATCCGGTCGGCCTCGTGGGTATCCACCGGCGGTGCGACGTAGGTGGCACCGTGGGCGAGGAACACGTGGTGCTCGGCGTTGCTCATGCCGCCGATGGGCTGGACATAGGCGAGGGCCTCGACCTCGTCCACCTGCCAGCCGGTCTCCTCGAACACCTCGCGGACCGCTGCGGCCTCGAGGGATTCCCCGTCCTCGACGATGCCGCTGGGAATCTCCCAGCTCCAGGTGCCCGTCGCGAAGCGGTGCCGCCACATCATCAGCACCTCGTCCCGGTCGTTGACCACGACGACGGCCGCGACCGGTGCGAAGCGCACCAGGTGGTGCTCGTACCGGGCCCTTCCGCGCGGCTCGACGTCGACCAGGTCGAGCCGCACCCACGCGCTGGTGTAGACGGGACGGCTGCCGTGGACGGTCCACTCACTGCTCACTCGCACCTCATGGTCTCGGTGGGGCGGCTCAGCTCGCCGCAGCGTTGAACTTGGCGATCAGGTCCGGGAGTTCCGCCAGCGAGTCGATCCGGAACGTCGACTGCCCGGCGGCCGGGTCGTGCTGCTGGATCCAGCCCCACGGGCCGCGCCGGATCAACGCCGTCCGCATCCCGGCCGCCCGGGCGGGGAGCACGTCGTTGTCGAGCCGGTCACCGACGTAGAGGATCTCGTGCGGCTCGGCGGGTACCGCCTCGGCGACGCGCTCGAAGAAGGCGGGGTCCGGCTTGCTCGCGCCCCAGTCGTCGGAGGTGCCGATCAGGTCGACATCGTCCGTGAACAGCCGGCGGAGGATCGCCCCGGCCCGCACGGTCTGGTTTCCGGCGATCGCCAACCACAGGCCGTCCGAGCGCAGTTGAGCGAACGCGCCCCGGACGTCCGGGTAGAGGTCCTCCTCACCGAAGGTCTCCGCCCGGCCGACGGCCACCCGCTTCTCGCGCTCCTCGGAGAGGTCGAAGCCGGGGGCGAAGACCTGGAACGTCTCCCGGTAGTCCCGGCCCTGCGCGATCACCGCGCCGAGCTGGGCCACGAACGTGTGCCTCGGCACGCCCAACCAGTCGGCCCAGGTACCGTACTCCCGGGTCTCGTCGACCAGGCACTCCCCGACGTCGAACACCACAGCCTTGATCGTCACAACCGCAGCCTAACGGGGCAAGGACACCCCCTGGACGGCCTCGGGATCAGTGACGACGACCTGACGACGGAGCTGTACACGGACACGGTGGCCGCGGCTCGCACCTGACGGGGCCCGGGACCTGGGAGAGAAAGGGCATGACATGCGGACGGCCCCGACTGCGGAGGTGGCAGGCCATGCCCAGGCGTGACTACGAGGACGACCCGAACGCCCCCGAAGCGAACTCGCTGGTCCCGGCCGCGTCCGTCGTCGTGGTCGACGACGCCGGACGCGTCCTCCTCCAGCGCCGCACCGACAACGGGATGTGGGCGCTGCCCGGCGGCCGGATGGACATCGGCGAGTCGATCGCCGGGTGCGGCATCCGCGAGACGCGCGAGGAGACCGGCATCGACGTCGAGATCACCGGGATCGTCGGCACCTACACCGACCCGGGCCACGTCCTCGCCTACGACGACGGCGAAGTCCGCCAGGAATTCTCCGTCTGCCTCCTCGGACGCCCGGTCGGCGGGGAGCTGCGGGTGTCCGACGAGTCCCACGAGGTCGCATGGTTCAGCCCGGCCGAGACGGACGGGCTGGCGATGGTGCCGAGCATCCGCAAGCGGCTGACGGACTGGCGCTCCGGGGCGATCCCCGTGGTGCGCTAACCGCCCGCCCCCTCCTCCCCCGGCATAGAAGCGGAGCACCTGCCCCCATGTCAGACCAGGAACGCGTCATCCGGATCCGCCGCCCCTACCTCGACCTGATCGCCGCCGGCACCAAGACCATCGAGGTACGCGTCGGCTACCCCGGCATGCGCAGGATCCGTCCGGGACAGACGCTCGTCTTCGAATCCGGCGACGCCCACTGCCGCACCATCGTCACCAGCGTCGCGGAGTACCCGAGCTTCGACGCCATGCTCGACACCGAGGCCCCGGAGGCGATCGGCTCCGAGGGGATGAGCCGGAGCGAACTCCTCGCCGCCTGCCGCGAGATCTACCCATCCGAGAAGGAGCAGCTCGGCGTCCTCGCTATCCACCTGCGACTCACCCCGTAACCAGGGACGGCCAGCCTCACCCGCGCAGGAAG
>NZ_JBHVEU010000337.1:0-9688 GCF_042802075.1 Kitasatospora sp. NPDC057518 | reverse complement strand
ACCCCGGGCCCCGCCGCCGTCACGCAGCCGTCCAGCCGCTCAGCCCGCCGAGCCGCCGAAGCGCTCCGTCCAGGCCGCCAGGTCCTCGTCCGTGATCTTGGCGAACAGCACCGGCGGCACCGTGAACGCCGTCCCGGCCGGCACCAGGTCCAGCGCCCGCGCCTCCTCCGGGCCGATCCAGTCGCGGGTGGCGGCCGGCGAGTCCGCGGGCAGCGCGAAGGCGCCGCGCATGGCCGCCGCCGTGGTCGGGATGAACGGCTCGGAGACCACCGCGTACAGGTGGATCAGGTTCATCGCGGTGCGCAGGGTCAGCGCCGCCGCCTCCGGGTCGGTCTTCACCTGGAGCCAGGGCGCCTTCTCGTCCAGGTACGCGTTGCCCGCGCTCCACAGCGCGCGCAGGGCCTGCGCCGCCTTGCGGAAGTTGAGCGCGTCCAGCTGGGCCTCGTACTCGGCGAGCAGCCCGGCGACCTGCTCGCCGAGGCGCTGTTCGGCCTCGCCCGGGGCGTGGCCGCCTGGGACGTCGTCGCCGAAGCGCTTGCGGCTGAAGGTGAGCACCCGGTTGACGAAGTTGCCGAGGGTGTCGGCGAGGTCCTTGTTGACGACCGAGGCGAACAGGTCCCAGGTGAAGCTGGAGTCGTCCGACTCGGGTGCGTGCGCCATCATGAAGTAGCGCCAGTAGTCGGCGGGCAGCAGGTCCAGCGCGTCGTTGCCGAAGACGCCGCGCCGCTGGCTGGTGGAGAACTTCCCGCCGTAGTACGTCAGCCAGTTGAAGGCCTTGACGTAGTTGACCTTCTTCCAGGGGCGGCGGGAGCCGAGCAGCGTGGCCGGGAACATCACGGTGTGGAACGGGACGTTGTCCTTGCCCATGAACTCGGTGTACCGGACGCTCTCGTCGGCCTCGTACCACCAGGACTTCCAGTCCCGCAGGTGCCCGGCCGGGGCCGCGTCCGCCCATTCCTTGGTGGCGCCGATGTACTCGATCGGGGCGTCGAACCAGACGTAGAACACCTTGCCCTCGGCGGCCAGTTCGGGCCACACGTCGGCCGGCACCGGGACGCCCCACTCCAGGTCGCGGGTGATCGAGCGGTCCTGGAGGCCCTCGGTCAGCCACTTGCGGGCGATCGAGGAGGCCAGCACCGGCCAGTCGTCGGCGTGGGCGTCGATCCAGTCCTCGACCTCCTCGGTGAGCTTGGACTGGAGCAGGAACAGGTGGCGGGTCTCCCGGACCTCCAGGTCGGCGCTGCCGCTGATCGCCGAGCGCGGCTCCAGCAGGTCGGTCGGGTCCAGCACCCGGGTGCAGTTCTCGCACTGGTCGCCGCGGGCCTTGTCGTAGCCGCAGTGCGGGCAGGTGCCGACGATGTAGCGGTCCGGCAGGAAGCGGCCGTCGGCGTTGGAGTACACCTGGCGGATCGCGCGTTCCTCGATGAAGCCGTTGCGCTGGAGCTCGCGGGCGATCTCCTGGGTGATCTCCCGGTTCTGCGGCGAGGAGCTGCGGCCGAAGTGGTCGAAGGAGAGCCCGAAGCCGTCGTACACCGCCCGCTGCGCGTCGTGCGCCCGGGCGCAGAACTCCGCGACCGGCAACCCGGCTTCCTGGGCGGCGAGTTCGGCGGGCGTGCCGTGCTCGTCGGTGGCGCAGATGAACAGCACCTCGTGCCCGCGTCGGCGCAGGTAGCGGGCGTAGACGTCCGCCGGGAGCATGGACCCGACCATGTTGCCCAGGTGCTTGATCCCGTTGATGTACGGAAGGGCGCTGGTGATCAGGTGCCGAGCCATCCCCGGATGCTCCGATTTCTCCCGCACGCGCACCCCACCCGGAGTGCCGTGTCGGGCGCAGGGTCCACTGTGGGCTGCCAGCCTAGGGCAAGGAGCGGGGGCCGGGGCGCAAGGAGCGGGGCCGGTCGGCGGCGCCGCCGCACGCGCCGGGCGGGGTCGGGAATCACGGCCGGGATCACGGCCGGACGTCAGGGTCGGACGTCAGGGTCGGGCGTCAGGGCCGGGTGAAGTCCCCGTACCGGTCGAACTCCCCGGACTTCACCCCGCGGACGAAGGCGGCCCACTTGCGCGGGGTGGTCCGCACGACGACCTCGGGCCGGTCCGACTCGCGGATCTCCACCAGTTCGCCCGCGGCTCTGACCTCGACGCAGTCGGTGCTCTCACCGCTGGCCGAGGCCTTGCGCCAGGTACTCATGCGAAGTCTTTCAGCAAGCACCGGATGAACTCCCGGGACTCGTCCGGTCCGAGCGCGATCGCCGCGGTCTCCTCCTTGATCCGGCGGTAGGAGGCCAGTTCGACCTGGGTGTGCACGAATGTCGGCCCGTGGGAGAGATCGATCTGAACGGTGTCGAGCTCCGGGACGGGCCCGCGGGCGAGGTACAGGCTCTCCCCGGAGCCGGTGTAGGTGGGCACGCTGAACGGGATCACCCGGATCTCCACCCCGGGCCGTTCGGAATTCTCCAGCAGGCCCCGCAGCTGGTCGCGCAGCACGTCCGGGCCGCCGAACTGCATGCGCAGCGCGGATTCGTGGAGGAACGCGCTGTACGGCTTCGGGTGGTCGACGAAGATCTGCTGGCGCCGGATCCGGAACGCCTTCCGGATGTCCGCCTCCTGCCGGTACTGGGGGGGAAGCCGCTCGAACACCGCGGCGGCGTAGTCCGGGGTCTGCAGCAGGCCGGGGATGAAGGTGCTGTTCAGGATGGACAGGGAGGAGGCGTGGTGCTCCATCTCCGCGATGTCGATGATCGCGTTCGGCAGCCGGCCGCGGTAGCCGTCCCACCAGTACTTGCGCCGGTCCTGCGTCATCGCCAACAGGGCGTCCAGGTAAGGGCCGTCCTCGCAGCCGCAGGTGTGCGCCCAGATCCGGAGCCGCTCGGCGCTGATGCCCGACTTCCCGTTCTCCATCTGGGAGATCTTGGGCAGGTCGGTGCCGATGGTGGCGGCCAGGCTCTTGGGCGTGACGCCCACGAGCTCGCGCATCCTGCGCAACTCGATCCCGAGGCGCTGCTGGCGCACGGTCGGCGACAAGCGGGGTGGCATGACTCTCTTCTCCGGGTCGCGGCTCGCGTCGATGCTTCCGGTGAAGTGTGCCGCGCGTACCGGGCCCTAGCTACCAAAATGGGGGATACCCCACGATGGAGTGAACGTCTTCCCGCTCGGTAGCAACTCTGGCACCTTGACCCTATGGTCATCCGTGTCACTCACTGACTTGTTGCCGCCTAAACAGTCGTCAAACAGTCGTCTAACAGCCGACATTCGGCCGTAATGACACATCAGATGCATGGTCGCGGCGCCCGAAATCACCGACCGGAGACAGCCATGCCACTCCCCACGCCCCTCGGCCCTCCCCACCGGCCCCATCCACCCCGGCGCATTTCCGCATCCCGGTGAATGCGCTTCTCGTCGCCGGATTGTCGGCGCTCCTGCTCGCCGTCCTGTTCGTCGGCTGGCTGGTCTGGCTGGTGAACATCCAGGCCTGTGAACCCCGCGCGGCCAAGCGCGAGTTCGCGGCCGGCCATTCCGCCCGAGGCGAGCGGAAATAGCCTGCGCGCACCCTCGCACTCCGCCGGTCCGGCGGCTCAGCCCCGTGAAAGCCGCTCGGTCAGACGGGACTTGGCCGCCGGCCACTCCTCGGCGAGCATCGAGAAGTAGGCGCTGTCCCGCCAGGTGCCGTCGGGGCGCCGGCGGTGGCGGCGGAGGGTGCCCTCGTACTGGGCGCCGAGGCGCTGGATCGCGGTGCGGGAGCGCTCGTTGCGGGCGTCGGTCTTCCAGAAGACGCGGCCCATGCCGAGGTCCTCGAACGCGTGGGAGAGGAGCAGCAGTTTGGCCTCGGTGTTGACCGCCGTGCGCCAGACCGAGCGGGCGTACCAGGTGCCGCCGATCTCGACGGACTCGTCCTGCGCGCTGAGGTCGTGGTAGCCGGTGACGCCGACGGCCCGGCCGCTCGCGAGGTCGACGGCGGCGAAGTTCACCGACTCGCCGGCCGCCGCCTCGGCGACGCGGATGTCGAGGACCGCGCCGAACTCCTGCTCCGAGACGGGCGGCAGGTGCATGGTCCAGCGCCAGACCTCGGGGTCGGAGCCGACGGCCGTCCAGAGGTCGGCGAGGTGGCGGCGCTCCAGCGGCTCCAGGCGGATGTGGCGGCCGGTGAGGACGACGGGTGAGGGCAGCTTCGCGGTCATGATCCGAACGTAGCGCCGCCCTGCACTAGAAGCAAGAGATGTTTGCACTAGTGCAAATCTGCCGCGCGAGGCAAACGCGGGCCCCGCGGGACGGATCCCGCGGGGCCCTCGAAGTGTCAGCCGAGGATCAGGCTCAGATGAACGAGTTGATCTGGATCGTCTCGTCGCGGCCCGGGCCGACGCCGATGGCCGAGATCGGCGCGCCCGACATCTCCTCCAGCGCCTTCACGTACGCCTGGGCGTTCTTCGGCAGCTCGGCGAAGGTCTTCGCCTTGCTGATGTCCTCGGTCCAGCCCGGCAGCGTCTCGTAGATCGGCTTGGCGTGGTGGAAGTCCGACTGGTTGTAGGGGAGCTCCTCGACGCGCTTGCCGTCGATCTCGTACGCGACGCAGACCGGGATCTGCTCCCAGCCGGTCAGCACGTCCAGCTTGGTGAGGAAGAAGTCGGTGAGGCCGTTGACCCGGGTCGCGTAGCGCGCGATGACGGCGTCGAACCAGCCGCAGCGGCGGTCGCGGCCGGTGGTGACACCGCGCTCGCCACCGATCCGGCGCAGCGCCTCGCCGTCCTCGTCGAGCAGCTCGGTCGGGAACGGGCCGGAGCCGACGCGGGTGGTGTAGGCCTTGAGGATGCCGATGACCCGGTCGATCTTGGTCGGGCCGATGCCGGCGCCGGTGCAGGCGCCGCCCGCGGTCGGGTTCGACGAGGTCACGAAGGGGTACGTGCCGTGGTCGACGTCGAGCAGGGTGCCCTGGCCGCCCTCCAGCAGGACGACCTTGTCGGCCTTCAGCGCCTCGTCCAGGACGAGGGTGGTGTCGGCGAGGAAGGGCTTGATCTTCTCCGCGTAGCCCAGGTACTCCTCGACCACCAGGTCGGCCGGGATGGTGCGGCGGTTGTACAGCTTGACCAGGATCTGGTTCTTGTCGTGCAGCGCCGCCTCGATCTTCTGGCGCAGGATCGACTCGTCGAACAGGTCCTGGACCCGGATGCCGACGCGGTTGATCTTGTCCGCGTAGGTCGGGCCGATGCCGCGGCCGGTGGTGCCGATCCGGCGCTTGCCGAGGAAGCGCTCGGTGACCTTGTCCAGGGTGCGGTGGTACGGCGTGATCAGGTGGGCGTTGCCCGAGATCAGCAGCTTGGAGGTGTCGATGCCGCGGTCGTTCAGGCCGGCCAGCTCGGAGAGCAGCACGGCCGGGTCGATCACGACGCCGTTGCCGATCACCGGCGTCACGTTCGGGCTGAGGATGCCGGAAGGGAGCAGGTGCAGGGCGTACTTCTGGTCACCGATGACCACCGTGTGACCGGCGTTGTTGCCGCCCTGGTAGCGGACCACGTAGTCCACGGAGCCACCGAGGAGGTCGGTGGCCTTCCCCTTGCCCTCGTCTCCCCACTGAGCGCCAACGAGCACGAGTGCCGGCACAGGCGTACACCCCTTCCGGTTGGGGCATCCTGCGTAGGCCGCAGTCTGCCCCGAGATAGACGAAGCCCCTGGCGCAATGGCGCAAGGGGCTCTTGCACCGAGAGATTACCTGAGGAAGGACCGGTCGTGTCGTCCCTGTCCACGCCTGCTACCGGCGGCCCGGAGCCGCTCCTGCTGCTCCTCGACCCGGTGGCCCGGCAGACCGACGGCGAGTCGGTGCGGATCGCGAAGGACGTGCTCTGCGGGGGAGCGGACGTCAAGGTGGTCTTTCCGGAGAGCCCTTCCGAGCTCGACCGGGTGCTTTCGCACCGGGGCCGGAGGCGACCGGTGGTGATCGGTTCCGACCTCGCTCTGCAGCGGGTGCTCCAGGCCCTGCACCGCCAGCGTGAGCTGGGCGACGAACCGGTGGGGATGGTTCCGGTCGGCCGCTCGGAGGAGCTGGTCGCGGCCCGCGCGCTCGGCGTGCCGGGGGAGCCGGTCCGGGCCGCGCGGGCGGTGCTCTCGGGCGCGCCGCGCCGGCTGGACCTGCTGGTCGACGACGGCGGCGGGGTGGCGCTGGGCGGGGTGCGGATCACCGGCGGGGCCGCGCGCCGTCCGGTGGGCCGTCCGGGGGGCTGGCGTTCGCTATGGGCGAAACTGGCTGCGGCCGAGCAGGCGAACGCACTCACCCCGGACGGCACCGACCACGGCTCCCGGGTCCGGGTCGAGGCCGACGGCCGACTGCTCGCGGACGTCCACCGGCCGGTCCGGCTGGTCCAGGTCTCGCTCCCGGCCGGCGCCTCGCACGGAACGGGCGAGATGGAGGTGGTGGTCGCCGCCTCCGGCGCCCTGGTGCGGGCCCGGGCGGCGAGCGTCTCGGTGGTCGGGCGCGGCTTCGGCTACGAGGCGGACGGCCACCCGGTCGGCCCGGTCCGGGCCCGGACCTGGACGGTGCACCCGGGGGCCTGGGGCCTGCTGCTGCCCGCGGCCTGACGGGAGAACCACCGGCGGGCTGACGAGGGAGCCACCGGCGGGCAGCCGGGGAACCACGGGCGGACGACCGCCGGACGACCGCCGGGCGACCGGCGGGGGAACCCCGGGTGAGCAGGCTCACGTTCGTCCGCCCCCCGACCCCCGCCGCCGCGCGCACCGAACTCCCCAACAGGCGCGAACCGCAAGGCCAACCGCCACGCGCCGGAATTCCCCCCACCCGAAATGCCGGACCGGTAAGGGGTTTTGTCTACGCGCGTTAACTCGCGATCGCGGGACAAAGCCGCAGTCCCGGGGTCCGGAAGCCCGGGTCAACTGCCCTAGACTCGAAGGCGTGCCACGTGGTGACGGAAGACTCAACCACGATCTTCTTCCCGGTGAGAAAGGCCCCCAGGACGCTTGTGGCGTCTTCGGTGTCTGGGCTCCCGGCGAGGAGGTCGCCAAGCTCACGTTCTTCGGCCTTTACGCCCTGCAGCACCGCGGTCAGGAATCCGCGGGCATCGCAGTGAGCAACGGCTCCCAGATTCTCGTCTTCAAGGACATGGGGCTCGTCTCCCAGGTCTTCGACGAGGCATCGCTGGGGTCCTTGCACGGGCATATCGCCGTCGGACACGCCCGCTACTCGACCACCGGTTCCTCGGTCTGGGAGAACGCCCAGCCGACCTTCCGCGCGACCGTTCACGGTTCGCTGGCCCTCGGGCACAACGGAAACCTGGTGAACACCGCCGAACTGGCGGCCATGGTCGCCGAACTGCCCGGCGAGGAGCACGTCTCGCGCTCCGGCCGGAACGCCGCGACCAACGACACCGACCTGGTGACGGCGCTGCTCGCCGGCCACCCGGACCTCTCCATCGAGGAGACGGCCAAGGTCGTGCTGCCCAAGGTCAAGGGCGCGTTCTCGCTCGTCTTCATGGACGAGCACACCCTCTACGCCGCCCGTGACCCGCAGGGCATCCGCCCGCTGGTGCTCGGCCGGCTGGAGCGCGGCTGGGTGGTCGCCTCCGAGACGGCGGCGCTGGACATCTGCGGCGCCTCCTTCATCCGCGAGGTCGAGCCGGGCGAGCTCATCGCCATCGACGAGAACGGCATGCGCAGCTCGCGGTTCGCCGAGGCCAAGCCCAAGGGCTGCGTCTTCGAGTACGTCTACCTGGCCCGCCCCGACACCTCCATCGCCGGCCGCAACGTGCACCTCTCCCGCGTGGAGATGGGCCGTCGGCTGGCCAAGGAGGCGCCCGTCGAGGCCGACCTGGTGATAGCGACGCCCGAGTCCGGCACCCCCGCCGCGATCGGCTACGCCGAGGCCAGCGGCATCCCGTACGGCTCCGGCCTGGTGAAGAACGCCTACGTGGGCCGCACCTTCATCCAGCCCAGCCAGACCATCCGCCAGCTCGGCATCCGGCTCAAGCTCAACCCGCTGCGCGAGGTCATCGCCGGCAAGCGCCTGGTGGTCGTGGACGACTCGATCGTGCGCGGCAACACCCAGCGCGCGCTGGTGAAGATGCTGCGCGAGGCCGGCGCCGCCGAGGTGCACATCCGGATCTCCTCGCCGCCGGTGAAGTGGCCCTGCTTCTTCGGCATCGACTTCGCCACCCGCGCGGAGCTGATCGCCAACGGCATGACCATCGAGGAGATCGGCCGCACGCTCGGCGCGGACTCGCTCTCCTACATCTCGATCGACGGCATGATCGAGGCCACCAAGCAGCCCAAGGACCGGCTCTGCCGGGCCTGCTTCGACGGCGAGTACCCGATGGAGCTGCCGGACCCGGCGCTGCTCGGCAAGCTCCTGCTGGAGGCCGAGATCAAGGGCGGCCAGCAGCCGCCCGCCGTCCGCGGCAAGCCGACCAGCGGCAGCGACCTGGACGGCGTCCAGTCGCTGCTCGGCGGGGCGGGCGCGGCCGACGCGCTGCGCCGCCCGTAAGAACGCACGGTGGGGTCCCGCGAACCGGGGCCCCACCGCTGTTTCCGAACCACCCCCACCTGACCCGAAAGGGCCGCACGCAGTGACCAGCAACCAGAACGGCGCCACCTACGCCGCCGCCGGTGTCGACATCGAGGCGGGCGACCGCGCCGTCGAGCTCATGAAGCAGTGGGTGAAGAAGGCCAACCGCCCCGAGGTGGTCGGCGGTCTCGGCGGCTTCGCCGGCCTCTTCGACGCGTCCGCCTTCAAGAACTACGAGCGGCCGCTGCTGGCCTCGGCCACCGACGGCGTGGGGACCAAGGTGGCCATCGCGGCCGCCATGGACAAGCACGACACCATCGGCCACGACCTGGTCGGCATGGTCGTCGACGACCTGGTGGTCTGCGGCGCCGAGCCGCTGTTCATGACCGACTACATCTGCGTCGGCAAGGTCGTCCCGGAGCGGGTCGCCTCGATCGTCAAGGGCATCGCCGAGGGCTGCGCGCTGGCCGGCTGCGCCCTGGTCGGCGGCGAGACCGCCGAGCACCCGGGCCTGCTGGGCCCGGACGAGTACGACGTCGCGGGCGCCGGCACCGGTGTGGTGGAGGCCGACGCGCTGCTCGGCGCGGACCGGGTCCGGGCCGGCGACGTGGTGATCGCGATGGCCGCCTCCGGCCTGCACTCCAACGGCTACTCGCTGGTCCGCCACGTGCTGCTGAACGAGGCCGGCTGGAAGCTGGACCGCAAGGTCGAGGAGTTCGGCCGGACGCTCGGCGAGGAGCTGCTGGAGCCGACCCGGATCTACTCGCTGGACTGCCTGGCGCTCACCCGCGCCACCGAGGTGCACGCCTTCTCGCACGTCACCGGCGGCGGCCTGGCGGCCAACCTGGCCCGGGTCGTCCCGGACGGCCTGCACGCCCGCCTGGACCGCGGCACCTGGACCCCGCTGCCGGTCTTCCGGACCGTCGCCGAGGTCGGCAAGGTGGCCACCCTGGAGATCGAGAAGACGCTGAACATGGGCGTCGGCATGGTCGCGGTCGTCCCGCCGCACTCGGTGGACGCCGTGCTGTCGATCCTGGAGGACCGCGGCGTGGAGGCCTGGCTGCTCGGCGACATCGTCGAGCGCGGCGAGGAGCACGAGGGCGGCGCGGCCCTCTACAACGCCTACGAGGGCTTCCGGGCGAACTGACCCGGCGCTGACGACGGAAGGGCCCCTCCGGAGCTCCGGAG
>NZ_JBHVEU010000336.1:0-9705 GCF_042802075.1 Kitasatospora sp. NPDC057518 | reverse complement strand
GGTCGAACCGTCCGGGCGGCACCCGCGGAGCACTCCGGCAGGGGCGCAGGTCAGGGCGTCAGGTAGCCGTGCGAGAACCCGGCGGCCACCGCCGCCGCCCGGTCGCTGACCCCGAGCTTGGCGTACATGTGCAGGAGGTGGGTCTTGACCGTCGCCTCGCTGATGAAGAGCTTCCGCGCGGCCTCGCGGTTCGTCGTCCCCTGGGCGACCAGTTCGAGGATCTCCAGCTCGCGCGCCGACAGCGGCGCGGGCGCCGGCCGTCGGACCTGGCCCATGAGCCGGGTCGCGATCGAGGGGGAGAGCACCGCCTGCCCCTGCGCGGCCGCCTCCACCGCGCGGAACAGCTCCTCCCGCGGCGCGTCCTTCAGCAGGTAGCCGGTGGCGCCGGCCTCGATGGCGGGCACCACGTCGCTGTCCGTGTCGTACGTGGTGAGCACCAGCACCCGCGAGGGCACACCGCGCTTGGTCAGCTCCTTGATGGCGGTGACCCCGTCGGTCCTCGGCATCCGCAGGTCCATCAGGACCACGTCGGGCCGCAGCTCCTCCGCGGCGGCGATGGCCTCCGCGCCGTCACCGGCCTCGCCGAGCACCTCGAAGCGGGGATCGGCCCGGAACATGCCCCGCAGCCCGTCCCGCACCACCGGATGATCGTCGACGATCAGCAGGGTGATCATTCCGCACCTCCCGCGGGGATGGCGGGGACGGCCGCCGAGATCGCCGTCCCGCCCCCCGGTTCCGACTCGATGGCCAGCCGCCCGGCGAGCCGCTGCACCCGCTGGCGCATGCCGAGGAGCCCGAACCCGCCGCTGGTGGACCCGTTGACCCGCTTGGCGCTCGGATCGAAGCCCACGCCGTCGTCCCGCACGTCGAGGGTGACCAGGTCCTCCATGTACGACAGGGTCAGGCCGACCCGGCCGGCCCGCGCGTGCTTGGCCACGTTGGCCAGCGCCTCCTGCGCGGTGCGCAGCAGCGTCACCTCGACCTCGGTGTGCATCGGCCGGGCGTCGCCGGTGGTGGTCAGCACCGCGTCGATGTGGTTGATCTCCGACCAGCGCCGGGCCACGTCGCCGATCGCGTCCGGGAGCCGGGCCTCGGCGAGCACCGCCGGCTCCACCGCGTGGACCGTCCGGCGGGCCTCGACGAGGCTCTCGCGGGCCAGGTTCGTCGCGTTCGCCAGGTGCTGGCGCAGCGTCGGGGGCTCGTCCAGGGTCTGCTCGGCGGCCTGGAGCTGGGTCAGTATGCCCGCCAGCCCCTGGGCGAGGGTGTCGTGGATCTCCCGCGCCATCCGCTGCCGCTCGTCCAGGACGCCCGCCTCGCGGGCCTGGACCATCAGCCGGGCGTGGAGGGCGGCGTTCTCCGCCAGCGCGGCCTCCAGCTTGGCGTTGGCCTCGTGCAGCTCGACGAGGGCCTGCTTCTGCTTGTCGTTGCGGTGGTCCGCCATCTCGACGAAGTAGAACAGCGCCCCGGCCAGCACCGCGGAGATCAGGCCGACGGCCAGCCACGCCCACCACATGTGGGCGGCGTTGATGCCGGCCACGCCCCCCATGAACGCCGCCGCCGAGATCATCGCGGTGACGGCGGCGCCGACGTACCGCCGGCGACCCCGCAGGTACTCGAACGCCTGGGGGTAGCCGACGAAGGTGAAGAGTCCGTACCAGGGCGCGACGCCCACCAGGGCGGCGGCCAGCAGCATCAGCCCGGTGTAGTACACGCCCATCAGCCGGCGGTTCTGCCGCCGTTCCGGGCGCAGCGTGCGGAAGCAGAGCATCCAGAGCGCGGCGGCGGCGGAGAGCCCGAGTACCAGGGTGAAGTGCATCGGCACCCGCCAGACCAGCTGGAGCAGGGTGATCACGGTGCTGATCGCCAGGAGGACGTACGGGAGCGCCTTGAAGGCCGCGATCTTCGTACGCTCCCAGTGATCGAACTCCGCGCGCAGCTCGGCCTCGATGCTCAACCCACTACTCCCAGCGGAAGTATCGCGCGGCCAGTCCGCCGGCCACGATCGTCCACCCCAGCATGGCGGCGAGGTGGATCAGCTGCGGCCAGTGCCCGGCGGTGGTGTCCTGCAATGATTGCACGCCGGCGCCGAGCGGAGTCAAGTCGCTGATGGTCAGCAGGACATCGTTCATCTTGGCGCGCGGCAGCCACAGGCCGGCGAAGAACACCAGCGGGAAGAAGACCAGCGAACCCATCGCGCTGGCGCTCCGGCCGGTCGGCGCGAGCGCGGCGACGAGCAGGCCGACCGCGAACATCGCCAGCGCCACCAGCAGGTAGCTGAGCAGGTAGGCGGGCAGCTTGCGGGGCAGGTCGACGTCGAACGCCAGCTTGCCGATGGTCAGCATGACCAGCATCGTCACCACGGACAGCACGGTGGCCATCAGCAGCTGCGCGCCGAGCATCACGCCCGGCTTGACCGGGGTGGTCCGCATGCGCCGCAGCACACCCTTCTCCCGGTACGAGGCGAACAGTTGGGACAGGCCGCTGAGCGCGAACAGGGCGATGCCCATCGACACGACGATCGGCAGGTACAGGGTGATCGGCCGCACGTTGCCGAGCTCGGGGCTGTTCGCCCGCATCGAGGGGATCAGGCCGAGCACGACGAGCAGGATCGGGGCGAACGCGAGCGCGAAGAACACGACGATCGGCTCGCGGAGGAACAGCTTGGTCTCGGTGGCGGTGAGCCGGAGCAGGGGGGACACGGTGGGACTCCTCAGGATTCGACGGGGCGGCCGGTGAGCGCGACGAACGCGTCCTCCAGCGAGTTCTGCTCGACCCGCAGGTCGAGTGCGGTGATCCGCTGGCCGGCGAGCAGGGTGGTCACCGCGAGCAGCAGGTCCCCCCTGCCGGTCACGACGATCTGCGGGCCGGCCCACTCGACGGAGGTGACCTCGTCCAGCGCGGTCAGCCGGGTCTCGTCCAGCGGCCCGGACGGCCGGAACCGGATCCGCTGCCCCTTGTCGACCCGCGACACCAGGCCGCCCGGGGTGTCGATCGCGATGACCCGCCCGGTGTCGATCACGGCAAGCCGGTCGCAGAGCCGCTCCGCCTCCTCCATGAAGTGCGTGACCAGCAGGATCGTCACGCCCCGGTCGCGGATGCGCTCGATCAGGCCCCACACGTCGCGGCGCGCCTGCGGGTCGAGGCCGGTGGTGAGCTCGTCGAGCACCGCCACCTTCGGGGTGCCGAGCAGCGCGAGCGCGATCGACAGCCGCTGCTTCTGCCCGCCGGACAGCCGCCGGAACTGGGTGCCGAGCTTGCCGGTGAGGTTCAGGATCTCGGCCAGCTCGCGCCAGTCGGCCGGCTGGCGGTAGAAGGAGCTGTACAGCTCCAGCGCCTCGCCGACCTTGAGCTTGTCGGGCAGCTCGCTCTCCTGCAGCTGCGCGCCGAGCAGCTGCCGCAGCTCGCCGGTGTCGCGCTGCGGGTCGATGCCGCAGACGCTGATGGTGCCGCCGTCCGGGGTGCGCAGCCCCTCGATGCACTCGACGGTCGTGGTCTTGCCGGCCCCGTTGGGCCCCAGGATGCCGAAGATCTCGCCCTGCTCGACGGCGAAGCTGACCCCGTTCAGCACGGAGTTGTCGCCGTAGCGCTTGACGAGGCTGTCCACCTCGATGATTGCCATGGCATCAGCCTGGCAGTCGGCCCCGGTCCGCCGGATCGACTGGACGGCCAGACCTGGGGCGGGCGGCGGTGGATGCCCGGCATCAACCGATCGGTTGATGGCTGCTCAGCGGGGCCTGCGGCGGGGCCCGCTGCTGCTCAGCGGGCCCGGGCGCCGGATCCTCCAGGGTGCCACGCGGGCCGGTCCGGCGGAACCCCCGTGAACCGTCCTCCTGTTACCGCCGGAGGGAGTTCAGCCCTCGCCGTTCCACGACCGCCACAGCGCCGCGTAGGACCCGCCGGCGGCGACCAGTTCGTCATGGGTGCCCAGCTCGACGATGCGGCCGGACTCCATGACGGCGACGCGGTCCGCGTCGTGGGCGGTCTGCAGCCGGTGGGCGATGGAGACGACCGTCCGGTCCGAGCGCACGGCGGCCATCGCCCGCTCGGCCTGCCGCGCCGTGGTCGGGTCCAGCAGGGAGGTCGCCTCGTCGAGGATCAGGGTGTGGGGGTCGGCCAGGTGGACCCGGGCGAGGGTGAGCTGCTGGGCCTGCGCCGCGTCGAGTTCGACGCCGCCGGCCCCGAGCGCGCAGTCCAGCCGGCCCGGCAGGTCGTGCACCCAGCCGGCCTCGACCAGGGCGAGCGCGGCGAGGATCTCCTCGTCACCGGCGTCCGGGGCCGCCATGGTCATGTTGTCCCGGAGGGTGCCCATGAACACGTGGTGCTGCTGGGTGATGAGGACGATGCGGTCGCCCAGGCCGCCCGCCGCCGCCAGGTCGGCGACCGGCACGCCGCCGACCCGGACGTGTCCCGCGTCCGGGGCGTCGACCCCGGACAGCAGCCTGCCGAGGGTGGACTTCCCGGCGCCGGACGGGCCGACGACCGCGAGCCGCTCGCCCGGGCGGACCACCAGGTCGATGCCCTTGAGCACGTCCGGCGAGCCCGGGTAGGCGTACCGGACGCCGCGGACCTCGATCCGGTCATCGGACGGCCGCCGGTCGAGCACCGGCGGATCCTCCGACACCAGGCCGACGCCCTTGATGCGGGCGAACGAGGCGCCGCTGCGCTGCAGTTGCTCCATCCAGTTGAGGGCGCGGTCGAGCGGGTCGACCAGCTGCCACATGTACAGGCTGCCGGCCACCACCGTGCCCAGGCCCACCGCGCCGTCGAGGTAGCCGAGGCCGCCGACCAGCAGGACGAGCGCCGTGGGCAGCGCGTGGGCGAACTCGGTGACGGGGAACAGCACGGTGCGCAGGAACAGGGTGCGCACGCCGGCCCGGTAGGCGGTGTCGACCGCCCGGTCCACGGCGAGGTCCTGGCGGGGGCCGAGCCCGAACGCCTCGACGGTGCGGGCGCCGTGGGCGGTCGCGTTGAGCGCCTCGGCGACACCGCCGTAGGCGGCGCCCTCGGCGAGGTAGGCGTCCCGGGCCCGGCGCAGGTACCAGCGGCCCACCGCCCAGACGACCGGCAGGCTCACCAGCGCGCACAGCCCGATCAGCGGGTCGAGCAGGAACGCGGCGCCGAGGACGAACAGCACCTGGACCGCGGCGATGAAGACGTCCGGGGCCGCGTTGCGCAGGGTGGCGGCCACCGTGCCCACGTCGAGGGAGGAGCGGGTCACCAGGTCGCCGGTGCCCACCCGCTCCGCGTACCGGCCGGGCAGCGCCAGCGTCCGGTCGACGACCTCCTCCCGCAGCCGGGCCAGGGCGCGCTCCCCGAACCGGTGCGAGAAGTAGCGCGCGAAGCGGGTCAGCAGCAGCTGGGCGAGGGCGAAGCCGAGCACCGCCGCCGCCAGCACGTCGACCTGGCCGACCGTCAGCTCGCCGTTCTCGACCCGGGTGACGATGCGGCCGAGGTACCACGGCGCGGCGACCCCGGCCAGGGCGGCGAGGCAGGTGAGGAGGAGGACCCCGCACATCGCCCGGCCGTCGTCGACGAGCAGGCGCCGGACGGCCCGCCGTACGGTCGCCCGGTCGGCGACGGGGAGCCGGTGGGGGTCGTCGTGGTCGTGGCTCATCGGGATGCTCCTTCCCGGGGCTCTGCGGTGGCGTCGGCCTCGGGGCGGGCTTCGACGTCGGGGCGGGCGTCGGGGTCCGGGCGGGCGTCGGGGTCCGGGCGGGCGTCGGGGTCGCCGCGGAGGACCAGCGCCGCGTAGGCGGGCTCGGTGGCGAGCAGTTCGCCGTGGGTGCCCGCGGCCCGGACCCTGCCGTCCACGAGGTGGCAGACCCGGTCGGCCCGGCCGAGGACCAGCGGGGAGGTGCCGACGACCAGGGTGGTGCGGCCGGCGCGGAAGGCGCCGAGCCGGGCGGCGACGGCGGCCTCGGTGAGCGCGTCCAGGGCCGAGGTGGGCTCGACGAGCAGCAGCACCTCGGGGTCGGCGAGCAGGGCCCGGGCCAGCCGCAGCCGCTGGAGCTGGCCGCCCGAGACGTTGCGGCCGCGGTCCTGGAGCGGTGCGTCCAGGCCGCCGGGCAGGAGGCCGACGAGGTCCTCGGCCGCCGCCGCGTGCAGCGCGCGCCCGATCTCCGCCGCCGTGCGCCCGCCGTGGACCGCCACCGCGGAGCCCAGGGTGCCGCCGAACACGTAGGACTCGTTGTCGGACACCAGGACGTGCCGGCGCAGCGCGGCCGTCTCCCACGCGGAGACCTCGACACCGCCCCAGGTGGCGCCGGACGGGGTGTAGCCGGCCAGCCGGTCCACCACGGCGCGGGCCTCGTCGGCCCGTGCGGAGACCAGGGCCGTGACCTGCCCGGGGCGCAGCACCAGGCCCGACTCCGGGTCGTGCAGCTCCACCGGACCGTCGGGCGGCGCCGTGCGGGTGCGCTCGCCGGAGGACTCGGGCCGCAGCGCCAGGATGTCGATGACGCGGCGGGCGGCGACGAGGCCGCGCGGGAGGTCGTCGGCGCCCTCGACGAAGAACGAGACGGGTGCCAGGAGGGCCGCCACGTACCCGTAGACGGCGACCAGTTCGCCGACCGTGATGTCTCCGGCCGCCGCCATCCGCGCGCCGAGCCAGGTCACCACGGCCAGGAAGACGACGGGCAGGCAGGCGCCCACCGCCTGCACCCAGCTGGTGAGCGAGGCCACCCGGTAGCCGAGCGGCACCAGCGCCCGGGAGCGCTGCCGGTAGCGCCCGGCGAACATCGGCTTGCCGCCGATGCCGTTCAGCACCCCGAGCCCGGCCACCAGGTCGCCGGCCAGGGCGGTCAGCGCCCCCTGCTCCTCGCGGTAGCGGCCCTCGGCGCCGTGCAGCCTCCCCATCAGCGGGCCGATGACCACGGCCAGCAGCGGGACGCCGAGCAGGACCACCGCGGCCAGGACGGGGGAGATCCGGACCAGCAGGACGGCGGCGGCGAGGTACGCGAGCACCGCTCCGACGCCAGGCCCGGTGATGGTCAGCGTCTGGGCGATCCGGCCGGTGTCACCGGCCTGCAGGTGCGTCAGCTCGCCGGCCGACACCTGGCGCGGCAGCGTCGTCCCCAGCCGGTTCACATGGCGGGTGACGGCCTGGACCGTCCGGAAGGCGGCGTCGGCCCGGATGAACGTCATCGTGCGGTGCCGCAGCATGCCGAGGACCGCGATCAGCGCCCCGACCGCGAGGACCACCGCCACCCAGCCGACCAGTGCCCCGGTGTCCCGCGCGCGCAGCCCGTCGTCGATCGTCCGCGACATCAGGTACGGCGGCAGCATCAGCGCGCACATCCACAGGCTCCCCCAGGTCGCGCCGAGCAGCACCCGCCTGCGCTGCATCGACACGAGCCACCAGAGGTACCGCAGTGGGCTCCGGTGGTCGGGCGTTCCGGGGTCGGTGTACGGGACCCGGCGGGTACCCGTGGGCAGGTCCGGTCCGTCGGTCATCGCGCTCCGTCCTTGGGCAGGTTCGCCGGGCCCCGGGACGACGTCCTGGCGGCGCTGCCCTGTCGGACTCCGGCGGAGACGGCCGGCCCCGGACGCGAACTGCCGCACACCGACGGCGGGGTGGCGCCCGGAAGCGGTCACGGCGCCGCCCGCGCGCCGGCGCCGCCGGAGCATTCGGCCGCCGAGCTGCCGGGATGCCACCGTACTCGAAGAAGTCCGCACGTGAACGGGCCGAGGAGGATTGTCCGGAAATCGGACTGCCCGACCACCCTCAGCGGACCGAGGTGTGACGGTCCGTCGGACACCGGCATGCGAGCGCCCCGGTGCGGGACGGCGGTCCGCTCCCGCGCCAGGACGCCCGCCGGCGGGCCGTGGATCAGATGGAGCTGGTGATCACGGTGCCGGTGTGGTTGCCGGGGATCGAGGTGAGGTCGAGGTACTCGGGGTCGGCCCAGGTGCCATCGAGGTGGCGGGCGGTCAGGATGACCTTGTTGTCGTTGGTGGTGACGGCGAACTGGGCGTCGGTGTCGACGGTGGCGGCGCTGATGCCGGTGCCCGTGACCTTCCCGATGACGTCGACGAGGGAGTTCATCCGCGACCAGTCGCCGGAGGCGTAACGCAGGGTGTGGTACTGGCCGTCGCTCGCGACGGTGGCGAGGTCGAGGTCGTTGTTCTGGCGGGTGACGGCGACGGAGGTCACCGGCCCGGTGGCGCCGGCGACGTCGGAGACCGATCCCCAGAGGGACCAGGCGCCGCTGACGTTGCGCCGGGTGTGGTAGACCTTCCCGCCCGACACGGCGGCGATGTGCAGGTCCCCGGAGGCGGTTCCGCCGGCGGAGATGGCGGTGATGCCGTTGAGCGGCCCGGTGTTGTCGGTAACCACCTTGAACCCGCTCCACTGGCCGTTGCCGTAGCGGGCGGTGTGGAACAGGGTGCCGTTCGCGACGACCACGATGTGCAGATCGGCGCCGACCGGGGTGGCGGCGATCTGGGTGATGTTGCCGAGGTCGGCGACGTTGACGTTGACGTCGATGAACTTCTGGCCCCAGCTGCCGTCGAGGCTGCGGATGGCGTGGTGCAGGTGCCCGTCGCCGCCCAGGGCCAGGACGTGGGTGTTGGTGTCGATGCCGGCCGAGGTGACGGCGCGGACGCCGCCGATGTTCCCGGCCGCGGCCTGGACGTCCTGGTACGGGGTCCACGAACCGTCGTACAGGCGGGTCGCGGCGTAGAGGTTGGTGTCGCTGCGCACCAGGGCCTGGGTCTTCCAGCCGATGGCCTTGGCGCGGGTCTGCTGCACCCAGCCGGCGATGTCGTCGACCCGGGAGCTGAAGGCGCCGGTGCGGGTCTCGGTGGCGGGCACGCCCAGGCAACCGCCCTGCCAGGAGCGGGAGGCGACCGCGAGCAGCTCGGCCTTGCCGTTGGTCGTACGGACCACGGGGGCGCCGGTGTCGCCCTTGCAGACCGCCGCACCGCCGGTACCGGTGGTGCCGATGCCGGTCGCGCTCACGGTGTCGAGGGTGAACGCGCCGGTGTGGAGCTTCAGCGGCGCCCACTCGTCCTTGGTGCGCCCGTACCCGGGCACGCGCAGCGACTGCCCGGTGGCGGGCGCGGCGGTGGCGACCCGCAGCGGGGCTATGCCGTCGACGGGCGTGGCCAGACGGGCCATCACCAGGTCACGGTCGGCGCGCGGCACCAGCTCGGCGATCTCGGCGGTCTTGCCGGCGCCGGTGGTCAGGTCGGTGCGGCCGATGGTCGCGGTGGTCTTCCACTTCGGCTTGCCGGCGGCCAGGGCCTGCGGCTGCGCCGGGTCGTCGGAGAAGCAGGAGGCGGCGGTGAGCACCCAGCTGCGGTCGACCAGCGTGCCGGTGCAGGCCCGCAGGTTGTCGCCGATCGCCAGGTGCGCGGTGTAGGCGTAGGTGTCGTTGGCGGCCGCGTCGCCGACCACGGCGCCGGCCGGGGGCGTGGCGAGGGTGGTCAGAGCGCCGGCGGCGAGGACGGTGGCCAGGGCGCCGGCCCGCAGGTTGCGGGTCGAGGAGTTGCGAGGCATAGGGGGATTCCCGGAGGTGAGAGGTGGGAGGTGGATGCGGGCGGTGGCTGTCAGCCGGTGACGGTCAGTTCGAGGAGGCTGGTCGCGTTGCCGTTGCTGCCCTTGCCGACAGGCTGGAAGCCGTCCTTGGGGACCTCGAGGGTCTGCTGGGTGGTGCCGTCGGTGAGGCCGGCCCGGACGGCGCGGCCGCCGGAGGTCTGGATGGC
>NZ_JBHVEU010000335.1:0-9711 GCF_042802075.1 Kitasatospora sp. NPDC057518 | reverse complement strand
TCCCACGGCCGCCGGGGGCGCGACGGAGGCACCGGCCGAAGCCGGGGCGCGGGAGGACTACCAGGCGTAGTCCTCCGGGGCGGGGCGGTGGCCCGGGAAGAGCTCGTCGAGGTGGTCGAGGGTCTTCTGGTCGAGCTTGAGGTCGAGCGCGCCGACGGCGGCGTCGAGGTGGGCCCTGGTGCGGGGGCCGATGATGGGGGCGGTGACGACGGGGCGGGAGAGGAGCCAGGCGAGGGCGAGGTCGGCGGGGTCGGCGCCGAGTTCGGCGGCGAGGTCCTCGTAGGCCTGGATGCGGTCGCGGTGCTTGGCGAGGAGTTCGCTCGCGAGGGCCATGCCGCTGCGGTCGCGGGTGCCCTCGCGCTCCTTGCGTAGGACGCCGCCGAGCAGGCCGCTGCGCAGCGGGGACCACGGGATCAGCCCGAGGCCGTAGTGCTGGAGGGCGGGGACGACCTCGAGTTCGACCGCCCGGTCGAGCAGGTTGTAGAGGGACTGCTCGCTGACCAGGCCGAGGAAGTGGCGGGCGCGGGCGGTCTCCTGGGCCTGGGCGATGTGCCAGCCGGCGAAGTTGCTGGAGCCCACGTAGACGATCTTGCCCTGGGCGACCAGGACCTCCATCGCCTGCCAGATCTCCTCCCAGGGCGTGGCCCGGTCGATGTGGTGCATCTGGTAGAGGTCGATGTGGTCGGTCTGGAGGCGGCGCAGGCTGGCCTCGACGGCCTTGCGGACGGCGACCGCGGAGAGCCTGCTCTCGTTGGGCCAGTCCCCCATGTCGCCGTAGACCTTGGTGGCGAGGACGGTGCGCTCGCGGCGGCCGCCGCCCTTGGCGAACCAGCGGCCGATGATCTCCTCGGTACGCCCGCGCAGCCGGCCCTCGCGGTCGCGGCCGTACGTGTTGGCGGTGTCGAAGAAGTTGATGCCGTGCTCGTGGGCGGCGTCCATGAGGCGGTGGGCCTCGGCCTCCTCGGTGTGGGGGCCGAAGTTCATGGTGCCGAGGCAGAGGCGGGAGACGGTCAGGCCGGTGCGGCCGAGGTGGGTGTACTCCATGGCGCCCCACCCAAGACCACACCGGCCCCGCTGTCCAGCACATTAGGGGGCGTGCCGCAAGCTGGCGGATCACCGCCCGTGGGTGGCGAACTTCCGTACGGCGAGCGGCACGCAGGCCGCGAGCAGCACGGCGCTCCAGAGCAGCGCGGCGAGCACGGCGTGCTGCGTCGGCCAGGCGGACCCGGCCGCCGAGGGGTTGCCGAACAGCTCCCGGCAGGCCTGGACGACGGAGCTGACCGGGTTCCAGTCGGCGAGGAACCGCAGCCAGCCGGGCATGCCGCCGGTCGGCACGTAGGCGTTGGTGACCATCGCCAACGGGATCACCGCGGCGGACAGTTGGCCGGCCGCCTCCTCCTTGCCGATGGTCAGGCCGAGCACGGTGCCGACCCAGGTCATCACGAAGCGGAAGAGCAGCAGCAGTGCGAACGCCCCTGCCGCGTCGGCGAGTCCGTGCCGGACGCGCCAGCCCGTGGCGAGCCCGACCAGCGCCAGCAGCGCCAGGACGACGACGCTGACCAGCAGGTCGGCGAGGGCCTGCCCGAGCAGCAGTCCGGTGCGGGAGACGGGCATGGAGCGCAGCCGGTCGGTGACCCCGCGCCCGACGTCGCGGGCGGCGCCGACCATGGTGGGCATGACGCCGTTGGTGGCCACCATGGCGAACAGGCCGGGCATCAGGAACTCCCGGTAGCCGCCCCCTCCGGGGACCTGCATGGCGCTGCCGAAGACGTACCCGAAGACCACCACCATCACCACCGGCACGCCCAGCGAGGCGGCCAACAGGCCGGGCGAGTGGCGGTAGTTGAGCAGGACGCGGAGCATCGAGGTCCAGGTGCCGGAGGCGAGCCGCCGGGCGGTGGACGGGCGCGGGACGGCGGACGGGCGCGGGGGCGCGAGTGCGGCGGCGGTCATCAGGCGGCCCTCCCGGCGTCCGCGGACTCCTGGGTGAGCGCGAGGAACACGTCGTCCAGCGAGGGCGCCCGCACCGCGACGTCCTCGGCGACGACCCCCGCGCCGTCCAACTCCCTTACCAGCGAGGGCAGCAGGACGGACACGCCGGGCGTCGTCAGCACCGTGACGGTCCGCTCGGCGACGTCCACCCGCGCGTCGCCGCCGGTCATCGAGGACAGCACCACGGCGGTGGCGGCGAGCTGCCCGGGGTCGGCCAGGGTGACGGAGACCTGGCTGCCGATCGCGGCCTTGAGCCGGTCCGGCGGGCCGGTGGCGATGGCGGCGCCGTGGTCGATCACCACGATGTCGTCGGCGAGCCGGTCGGCCTCCTCCAGGTACTGGGTGGTGAGCAGCACGGTGGTGCCGGCGTCCGCCAACTCCTTGACGGTGTCCCAGATCGCCTGCCGGCTGCGCGGGTCGAGCCCGGTGGTGGGCTCGTCCAGGAAGAGCACCGGCGGGCTGGTGACCAGGCTGGCGATGAGGTCGAGGCGCCGGCGCATGCCGCCGGAGTAGGTGCGCACGAGCCGGTCGGCGGCCTCGGCGAGGCCGAAGCGGGTGAGCAGTTCGTCGGCGCGCTCCCGGGCCCGGCGGGCGCCGAGGTGGTGCAGCCGGCCGAACAGCCGGAGGTTGTCGCGGCCGGTGACGCCCTCGTCGACGGCGGCGTGCTGCCCGGCGAGGCCGATGGCGCGCCGGACGTCCTCGGCGGCGCGGACGACGTCGTGTCCGGCGACCCGGGCGGTGCCGCGGTCGGGGGCGACCAGGGTGGCGAGGACGCGGACGGCGGTGGTCTTGCCGGCGCCGTTGGGGCCGAGCAGGCCGCAGACGGTGCCGGCCGGGACGGTGAGGTCGAGGCCGCACAGGGCCTCGGTGGCGCCGAAGCGTTTCCGCACGCCCGTCATCTCGATGGCGGGCGCCGCGCCGGCGGCGGGTCGGGCGGTGTCGGACATGGCTCTGCCCTTCTCTAGGTACAGCGTACGTAGAAGCGCGCTTGGGCGCCATCGTACTACGTACGCCGTACGTATCTAAGATGGGAGGGCGAGGTGATCTTCCAGTGCCGTCCAGCAAGTCCCCCACCGGCCCCGACCAGCCGGAACAGTCGGAACAGCCCGACAGGCCCACGCCCCCCGAGGCCCCCGAAGTGATCTGGCTGCGCCCCGAGCGCACCGGCCGCGGCCCGCGCCCGGCCCACAGCCGGGACTCGATCGCCGCCGCGGCCATCGCGATCGCCGACGCCGAGGGCCTGGACGCGGTCTCCATGCGCCGGGTCGCGGCGGCGCTCGGCGCGGGCACCATGTCGCTCTACAACTACGTGCCGAAGAAGGAGCACCTGCTCGACCTGATGCTCGACGCGGTCGCCGGCGAGTACCGCTTCCCGCCCGCGCCGAGCGGTGACGTCCGGGCCGACCTCGCCGACCTGGCCCACCAGCAGCTCGGCCTCTCCCGCCGCCACCCCTGGCTGCCCGCACTGGTGCTGGTCCGCCCCAGCATCGGCCCCAACGCCCTGCGCTACACCGACCACTTCCTCGCCGTCACCGCCCCCACCGGCCTCGGCGGGGGCGCCCGGATGGAGGCGATGGCGCTGTTCAACGGCTTCGTCGGCCAGTTCGCCCAGTACGAGCAGACGGCCGCGGCGGGCGCCAAGTGGCAGGCGGAGCTGGTCGGTTACCTCGGCCAGGCGGCGGCGAGCGGCGAATTCCCGCACCTGGCCCAGGCGTTCGCCACCACCGGCCCGCCCGCCGACCCGGACCGGGCCTTCGACCGCACCCTGGACCGGGTGATCTCGGCGATCCTGGCACCCGCCGAAGGGGGCGCCCAGGAGACAGTCGAAGGGGGTTAGGCCACCGCCTCCCTCGGCAGCACCCCGGCCACCCGCCCGTCCACCAGGACCATGACCGCCCGGTGCGTCCTCCCGAGCGCCGTCCGCGCGTCGGCCGCCGACTGCCCGACGCCGACCGTCGGCAGCGCCGGCCCGATCAGCCCGCCCAGCGGGTCGCCCGGCTTGGCGGCGCCGTCCGCGAGCGCCGCCGCCAGCGCGGCCCGGGAGACCGAGCCGACCACCTCCGTCGCGGCCACCCCGTACGGGCGCGCCGCCCGCGCCAGCACCGCCGGGGCCACGCCGCCCGGCGCACCGCCCAGCGCCTCCAGCGCCTCGCCCACGGTCGCGCCGGCGGCCACCGTCACCAGCGGCGCGGCGGCGTCGAGCAGCGGCCGCAGGCCGTCCGCCGCCTCCTCCAGGAAGCCCCACTCCCGCATCCACGCGTCGCTGTGCACCTTGGACAGGTAGGAGCGCCCCGAGTCCGGCAGCACCACCACGACCAGGTCGTCCGGCCCGAGCCGGCGCGCCACCCGCAGCGCCGCCGCCACGGCCGCGCCGGAGGACGGGCCGGCCAGCAGGCCCTCCTCGCGGGAGAGGCGACGGGCGGCCAGCAGCGCCTCGCGGTCCGGGATCCGCTCGTAGGAGTCGATCAGCTCCGTACGCAGGGCCTGCGGCATGCGGTCCTCGACGGTGTCGGGGTGGAGGTAGTGCCCGATGCTCTCGACGTACCACGGGCTGCCGTCGCCGCCCCCGTACGTGGAGGACTCCGGGTCCGCGCCGACCACGGTCACGGCGCCGCCGGAGGTCTCCTTGAGGAAGCCTCCGGTGCCGGTGATGGTGCCGCCGGTGCCGACGCCGGCGACGAAGTGGGTCACCCGGCCGCCGGTCTGCTCCCAGATCTCGGGGCCGGTGGTCCGGATGTGGGCGTCCGGATTGGCCAGGTTGTCGTACTGGTTGGCGAGCCAGGCGCCGGGGATCTCCTCGGCCAGCCGCTGCACGACGTTGAACAGGTGCCTCGGGTCCTCGGCGGGCACGGCGGTCGGCGCGAGGACGACCTCCGCCCCGTACGCCCGCAGGATGTCCGACTTCTCGGCCGACGACTTGTCGGCCACCCCGGCGATCACCCGGTACCCGCGCTGCCGCCCGACGATCGCCAGGCCGATGCCGGTGTTCCCGGAGGTCGCCTCGATGATCGTCCCGCCCGGCTTCAGCAGGCCGTCCCGCTCGGCGGCCAGCACCATCGAGAGCGCGGCGCGGTCCTTGACGCTGCCGCCGATGTTGAGGAACTCGGCCTTGGCGTAGATCGGCGCGGCGATCCCGGCGCCGAGCCGGGCCAGGCGGATCAGCGGCGTCCCGCCGATCGCGTCGAGGACGGATTCGTGAACTGCGGCCATCGTCGGCCCCTTTCGCTAGCACTGTCAGCCCGAGCCTGCCCAGGCCACGGGCTCGGTAGACGGTAGCGACACCGTTCCTCATCCGGCCGAAACATTGTCCGACGGCCGGGATCGGGTACGGGCCGGTGCGAGCAGGGACGGGCGAGCGCACGCGGGGACGGTCGTCGATCAAGCGGGCAGCCGGCGGGGTCCCCCCGGGGTCCTCCCCCGGTTCCGGCGCCGCACCGCCTCCGCCGCGAGCAGCGCCGCCGGGACGGCCGCGGCCGGCACCGTCCACCACGGCAGGCCGGTCACGGACGCGAGCACCGAGGGCACTCCGCAGGCGAGCAGCGTCCACAGGACGAGCGACCGGGCGAGGTCGAGGGTGACGTCGCCGGGGCGGCCGGTGAACCGTAGCGCGCCCAGGACGGCGGCGAGCACGGCCAGCAGCGCGGCGAACGTGCCCACCCCGGCGGTGAACTGCCCCTCGTCGCGGGGCTCGTCGTACGAGGCCTGCGCGACACCGGCCCGTTCCAGGCGCATCACCCGGCCGCGCCACACCGTGCCGTCCACCCGGTCTCCGGGCTTCAGTCCGTCCAGCAGCGGCCCGCCGTCGGCGAACCCCACCTCGCCGCTCCAGAACGGCGCGCCGTCCAGCGTCGCCCGGAACTCGGAGCTCTTGCCCGCGTTGCGGACGACCGTGCCGTTGACGGTGAACGGCACGGTGCGCACGCACTCCTCGACCCCCTCGCCCGGGCTCCCGGCCGGGCAGGTCACGGCGGCCGTGTACGAGCGGTACCGCTCGGCGTCGTCCGGCAGCACGACGGTGAACACGTACCAGGCGGCGGCCGCCGGGGCCAGCGCCGCGACGGCGAGCAGCGCGCCGCCGGTGCGGGTCCATGGTGAGGGACGGTGGGTCATGACGGTTCTCCCCCCGGTCCGGTGCGCGGCCGGAACCCCCGGGTCGCCGTCGCCGGGGCGTGCCGCCCCGCCCCTTCCGGGGTCGGACGGTACCGGGCGGCCGGAACGCCGGACGGTGTCGCGGTTCTCGGAGTCTGTCCGGAGCTCGCCGAAGCCCCGTGAGCGGTGCGTACGGCCTGAGCGGGCCGCGCGGGGGGGCGGCGGCGCGCCGGCGGACCTCGCGTCGAGCGCCACGCACACCACCCCCGGACCGGCTCGCGGACACAGCTGTCCCTCGATCGCCGACCAGGCTTCCCGGCACTCCTTCGCGCACGCTACCGGACTCCGGCCCGGCCTGGCACGCCGGTTCGCCAAGGCGCCGGGCGAGCAACCCCCCTCCAGGGCCGGCGTGATCGACCGGGCAAGTCCTGGCACTCCGGCAGGACTTCTCCGTTCCCGCCGGTCGCCCGGCGGGCGCTCAGCCGGCGGCCTCCCGAACCGGCGGGCGGAGGAGGGCGAGGCGACTGGCGGTGCGGTCGAGGTCGCGCATGAGGGTGGAGCCGGTGGCGATGCCGGCGAGCGGATCGGCGCCGATCAGGACCAGGCGGACGTCGCGGTCACAGCAGACGTCGACCAGGTTGGCGAAGCGCCGACGGCCGTCGGGGGACGCCTCGGCGAGCGGTGGGACGCCGTCGAGGACGACGGTGGGGAAGCGGTCGGCGAGTGCGAGGTAGTCGGCGACGGCGGTGAGGCCCTCGCACAGCTCCTGGAAGCCGAACCACACGTGGTCCTCGCGGACCGCCCGGGCCGACAGCTCACGGCGGTGGGCGGCCACCGGACCCGCTTCCTCGGGCCGGGGCGGGGCGAGACCGGCCGAGAGCTCGTCGCCGGGGCGGAGACGGGCGCCGAGGTCGAACCCGTGGGCGCGCTCCGACCGGGGCTGCCGCCGGAAGTCGACCGCCCCGGAGACGTCGAGCACGTCCATCCGCTCCTCGATCAGCCTGATCGTCGGCTCGAAGAGGTGGTGGTACAGCGGGTCGGGCATCAGCCCGGCGGGCGGGTAGTTGGACGTGGTGACAAGGGTGATCCGCCGGTCCAGCAGGGTGTGGAGGAGACGGGCGACCAGCATCGCGTCACCCGCGTCGTGGGCGTGGAACTCGTCGAAGACGAGGATCCGGCAGTTGCCGAGCAGCTCGTCCACGGCCCGGTCCACCGCCGCGCCGTCCGCGCTCCGGCTCTCGGAGTGGTGGGCGACACCCTCGTGCAGTCGGCGGAAGAAGTCGTGGAAGTGCAGCCGCCGCTTGCGCGGGGTCGGCAGCCCGTCGAGGAAGGTGTCCACCAGCCAGCTCTTGCCGCGGCCGACCGGGCCCCAGAGGTAGAGGTGCCGCGGACTGCGGCGCAGCCGCCAGGCCGGGTGGGCCAGCTCGCCGGCCAGCCGACTGAGTCGTTCGACCGGGAGCTCCTGGGCGGGGTCGAGCGTGAATCCGTGCTGCCCCGCGGCCCGGTGGAAGTGCCCGCGCATCGCCTCGTACTGGTTCCGCACCCCGTCCGTCACGGGTCCGGACCATAGCAGGGCATCAGAACCGTCGGGATCACCGGGAGTTGCCCGGTCCGCGGCACCGCCGAAACACCGGCGCTCCGGCGGTTCGACCACGACATTCCGGCGCTCCGCCGCCGGCCGGAACAGCCGGGGTGAATATGACGCCCAGTCATCGGAAAGTCACGCATTTCCGTGCCGGGCGCACACCCGCGATATTCGCGGCCCGATTCCCGCGGACGGATCTCCGTAGCCGCTTCGTCACGCCGCGCATTCGCTCCGTCCGGAATTCCGCGCGCGAAACGCGGCCCGCGCGGGCCTTCGGGCAGGGCATCCGGGCAGGGCGTCCGGACGGGGCGCGGACACCCGGGCGGCCGGCCCGGCCCCGCTAGATGTCGAGAGCGGCCTCGATGCGCTTGAGACCGTGCCGGGCGAGCGCGAGGTTGGCCCGCGAGCGGTCCAGCGCCAGGTAGAGGAAGAGCGAGCCGTGACCGCGGGTCAGCGGGCGGATCAGGTGGTACTGGGTGCCGAGGGTGATCAGGACGTCCTCGATGACATCATCGATCGACAGCGCGGCCAGGGCGCGTATCTTCGCACGAACGACCTCGGTGTTGGCGGCGGCCGCAATCTCCAGGTCGAGCTGCTGCCCCCCGCCGAGGAACCCGAGTGACATACCGCTCTCGTGGTCGGCCACGGCCACTCCGATGGCCCCCTCGATGGCCATCGCGTCCTTGAGTGCCTCGTCAATGTTCATGCGCTGTTCGTCCTTTGCGTGACTTCCGGGCAGAACTCCCGTGTGCGGGAACAAAATAGCAAGAAGCCGCCGGTTGTGGTCGCCTCGTGAAAATGATGGAATAAAGTACGCTGCCGGGGTTCAGAACGTGAAGGGGTACTGGTGCGCGCACTCGACGCTTCCCTCTCCGATGTGCTCGGCTCCCCCGGAGTGGTCGGTGCCGCGCTCGTCGACGCCGTCACGGGTCTCAGCTACCAGTCCGCCGGGGACCACCGGCTGCTCGGGACCGGGGCCGAACTCGCCGAGCTGACCAACCTGATCGGCGAGCGGCTGTACGAGGCAGGGGCGGAGAGCGAGTTGGAGAGCCTGGTGGTCACCAGCACCCGCCATCACCAGGTCGTCCAGGTGCTGTCCCGGAAGGGCGACCCCCTGCTGCTGGCCACCGTGCTGGACCGGGAACGGACCAACCTGGCACTGGCCCTCCGCCAGACCGCCGACCGCGCGCAGGACTTGCTGGCATGACCGACCCGTCCCACGGCACGGCGCCGCCCGCCGTGCCCGCGACTCCCACGACGCCGGCTCCACCCACCGCGCGCAACGTGCCCGCACTGCTGCTCGCGCTGCGCCGGACGGAGTTCACCGGCTCGGTCACCGTCTCCAGCGCACCGGGCGGCACGATCCACCTGGAGCAGGGTCTGGTCGCGGCGATCGAGACCCCCGGGGCCCCGACCGCCGCGACCCTGCTGCTGAAGTCCCGGCGCGTCGGCGAGGAGGAGTGGGCGTCCGCCGAGACGGCCGCGTCCATCGGCCGACCGACCGACGCTCCCCCGACCTGGGGCGGCGACCTCGGCGCGGCCCTGGTGGCTCAGGGGTCGATCGGCGCCGCCGAGCTCGAAGCCGTCTGCGCCGCCGCCGCCTTCGACGGGGCCTTCGCCCTGGTGCTGAGCCCGCCCGGCAGTTGGGAGACGGCCGAGGCGGCGCCGCCTGCCAGGATCGCGCTGCGCCCGGGCATCGAGCCGGAGCGGCTCTTCGAGGAGACCGCCCGGCGGACGGCCCTGCTGACCCGCCTCTGGGGACCGCCCGGCGAACTGGCCCGCATCCGGATCCGTCCTGCCGCCCGGGCCGAGTCCGGCGCGCTGCGGATCCCGGTCCGCTACCGGGAGATCCTGGCCGCCGCCACCGGCCGCCGCACCGCGCGCGACCTCGGCTTCGCCCTGGGACGCGGTGTGTTCGCCGTGCTCCTCGACGTCGTACGGATGGACGCCCGGCACCTGCTCCACCGGGAACCGGCTCACCCGGGGCCCCTGGCACCGAGCGTGGCCCCGCGCACGCCGACGAGCGAACCGCCGCCGGCCGACAC